>NZ_JADYXA010000016.1:0-71916 GCF_015864495.1 Pseudoalteromonas sp. SWYJZ98
CACAGGGCGTGCATCTGTGAAAGTGTTATGGAAAGGATGGCTTAAGTTACAAGCCATCCTGGAAGGCTACGATTTAGCAAAATCTCTTGAGTCAGACTTGTGATCAAGAGACAGCTATAAGTGCCTGATCTGGGTGATAGAGAATTCGCCTACTGGCATCGACCACATAAATATATGTTCCACCCTCATAATAATGCTGCTCTAATAAGCTATTTAAAATATTACGCTCCTTTAGATAAAGAGAGCCACCAATATAACCAAGGTAATCTCCACTTTGATCAAACAAAGGATGAGAAATAAAAACAATAAAGTTCCCAGCAGCCGACACATAAGGCGCGCTGATTAATGGTCTTTTTTCTTGTAGCGCTTGTACAGCGCCGGGTGAGTGGATTGATTCACCAATAAGTTGTGGAAATTTAGGAGAGGTTGCGACAACAACACTATGCTTATTAATTACAACCGAGTTAAAGCTATTCGTTTGTAAGTGTAAGCGGGTCGCTTCTTGGTTTAATAAATCTTCATCATCAACTCTTTGCTCTATTTTTTTAGCTGAATAGGCCAGTTGTTGCATTGCGGATTCTAAAAAATTATTTGTTGCGGATGCCAGTTTATTGGCATAAGCATAGTTACTTTTTAGCGTGTAAGCTGTTAACTGCTCTTTTTGTACTTGGTAGGTAGAATAAAAGCTACTTACTAAAGTACTAATAGAAGCCGTAATCGCTAAAAGCAAAATAAGAAATCGAAGATTTAAGGCCGTTAATAATTTTTTTCGCAAACGTATGCCATCCTAAGTACAGGTATTCAGTACCCGAACCTATAATTGTATATAAAGCCCGCAATTATACCCTCTTGAAAATTTATTACCTAATATTAACAAAGCCACAAAAAATATAACTAAATATAACTTTTCGCTAGTTGCAAGATTATGAATTTTCTTTAACTTTTACAATACGTTATTGGTTCCTCTGCAAAAAATCCTTCTTTTGCAGTTACCTCAAAAAGTAGTTAAGCTGCTTACACTTATCTACTTTTTAGCTTTGGAGTGTGTTTTGCTAAATAAGTGTATTGTATCGTCTATCGTTTTTTTATCTGGGTGCTTAATGCCATTACAATCCTCGCTTGCTAAACCCGTGCTTTCTCTTGAACAACAACTTGGGCAAAAGCTAATACTCGACTTTCGTTACTTCTGCCAGCAAGGAGTAAGTAATAAATGCCGAACTCCAATGACCGAGTTACCTAATGAACTCGCTACCGCTATTGCAAAATACGATATTGGTGGGGTAATTTTATTTTCTGAAAACACTCAATCGATAGAGCAAACAATTGCGCTTAATAGCCAATTGCAAACAGCTGCAAGTAAATCCAGTAGTAAGCTGCCGCTATTTATATCAATAGATCAAGAAGGCGGACGTGTAGCACGTTTACCACGCGACGTTGCTACATCATTTACTGGTAATATGTCGATTGGTGCAACGTACAAAAAACACGGTACAAGCTTTGCGACAAAAACAGCAACAGTAATAGCTAAAGAGCTAAGTTCGCTGGGTATAAATGTAAACTACGCGCCCACAGTTGATGTAAACATGAACCCCGACAACCCTGTTATTAACGTACGCTCATTTGGTGAAAACCCAGCATTAGTGAGTAAATTGGGCGCCGCACAGGTTGCAGGATTTGAAAGCAATGGCGTGATTACCTCGTTAAAGCACTTTCCGGGTCACGGCGATACAAACGTAGATAGCCATACAGGCTTGCCTAAAGTAAACCATGCAAAAGAAGTTATTTACGAGCAAGACCTAGCACCGTTTAAACACATTATCGCCAAGCAAAACCCAGGTATGATAATGACGGCGCATATTCAATATCCCGCGCTCGATAGCACAACGTTTATAAGTGTTAATGGCAAAACGATGATAAAACCGGCAACAATGTCGCGCGCAATCATTACTGACATTTTACGTGGCGAGCTTAATTACCAAGGAGTTGTAGTAACTGATGCGCTTGATATGGCTGGTATTAGTAACTTCTTCACGCCAACTCAAGCGGTAATAAATACATTTGCCGCTGGAGCTGACATTGCCCTAATGCCTATTGAAATTAGAACACCAGATGATTTAAATAAACTCGATGATCTTATTAAAGATCTTGTTGCAGCGGTTAAATCAAATCAACTTGATGAGCAAGAAATAGCACAATCGGCACAGCGTATAATTACACTTAAAAATAAATTTAGATTAAGCACTAATTTTGAACCTATTACCGCGCTCATAAATGCAAAGCAAACAATTGGCAGTGCAGCACATCGCGAAATAGAAGCGCAGCTTGCTGTAGAGGCAATAACGCAGGTTAAAAATAATAACAGTACTTTGCCGCTTAATTTAAAAGCAGGAAGTAATATTCATATTATTATGCCCGACACGCGTAAATGTATGGCAATGCAGCAAGCAATTGAAGCTACCAGCCAGCAGAAACTTAACTATAGCTGTAGTAGTTTACAAGGGTTTAATCCAGCACATGCAAAAGCACAAATACAGGCTGCTGATGTAGTTATCGCCGGTAATGCAACGCCTAATCAAAGTGCGGTAGAAATTGGCGGTATGGATGATTTAATAGATGATTCAAATTTTGCACTTAATAATGCAGAGCAGCCAAAAGCACTTGAGTCATTATTAGATATGGCAAAAGATGAAAATAAAAAAACTGTTTTTATAAGCTTAAGAGCCCCTTACGATATTGCTAAATTTGGCGATTATGCAAATGCTATACTTGCATCTTACGCATATAATATTGATGTAGATAAAAACGATATTGTATCTGGGCCTGCTTTTACCGCCCTTGCAAAAGTGTTACTTGGTGAAGCACCTGCTAACGGCGTACTGCCTGTCACAATAAAACCGCAAAAGGCGCACTAATATGAAACTTAATTGTGATTTAGGCGAAAGCTTTGGCGCGTGGAAAATGGGGCTAGACGATGATGTAATGCCACATGTTGATATGGCTAATATTGCCTGTGGGTTCCATGCTGGTGATGCTGATGTAATGGCAAGCACGCTCACTCTTGCCAAGCAACATAACATACAAATTGGTGCTCACCCAAGCTACCCAGACAAGCAGGGCTTTGGTAGACGCTCAATGGTACTTAGCGAAAAAGAGCTTACAAATTGCCTGCACTATCAAATAGCCGCTATTGAGGGGATGGCAAAAGTACAAGGTTTAACACTTAGCTATGTAAAACCCCACGGCGCACTTTATAACGACATGATGGCAAATGATCAAATATTACAAACCGTTATAAATGCAATCGCCAGCTACCCAATAGATTTAAAGCTAATGATTTTAGCGACTAAAAATGCCAATAAGCACATTCAAATAGCTAAAGATTCAGGAGTCGATCTAATACTTGAGGCATTTGCCGATAGGCAGTACACCGACGACGGGCATTTAGTGTCACGAACACTTGAGGGTAGCGTTCACAACAAAGCTGCATTACTAAAACAAGTAACTCAGCTTTTATCCGATGGCAGCGTGACAACACAAACTGGAAAAAAACTAACGCTCAACGCCCATAGCTTATGCGTACATGGCGACAACGCTGATGGCATAGCGCTTATAAAAGACATAAAAGCCCTGTGTAACTCAGCTAACTAAACACTTTTACACAACCACAAATAGAAGCTGTAAACCCCCTTTACAGCTTTAACTCATAGATTTAAATAAGAGCTTCATCGCATCCTACTGTTAATTTAATAATCCCTAACATATAACTACTTAGCAAATTAAAAAAAGTAACAACAGGGATAAAAATGAAAAAGCTTTTAACACTTAGCCTCATTTTAGGCTGTAGCAATTTAGCCTACGCTGAAACAAATACACTACAACTGCAAGAGGTGTTTAATTTAGAATATGCTAATCAAATAGATATAACCGAAGACGGTAAAACTGTTTATTTTGTGCGTAACCGAATGGATATAAAAACAGATCGCAAAGTTGGTAATATTTGGTCTGTTGATTACAAAACCAAACAAATGCAGCCGCTAACCTCTGGCGTACATATGGATTATTCGCCAGTACTCTCTCCTGATGGTCAACGCCTTGCGTTTATATCAACCCGCGATGGCAGCAGCCAAATATATATTAAATGGCTTAAAACAGGTGCTATGGCAAAAATTAGTAACTTAACGAGTAGTCCACGTTCGATTACATGGAGCCCTGATTCTAACCAATTAATATTTAGCATGTTTGTCCCAAGCGCTAATTCATCGCCAGTGAGCTTAATAGGTAAACCAAAAGGCGCAACCTGGGCAAAGCCCGCCAAATTTATTGATGATGTGTATTACCGTTCAGATGGTGGCGGTTACACAAAAAAAGGTTTTAGCCAATTATTTTCCATAGATGCTAACGGAGGTAATGCTAAACAACTCACTGATGATGAATTTGATAACGCGGGCGATGTAAGTTTTAGTAAAGACGGTAAATCACTTTATTTTTCTGCGAACAGGCACACAAACAACCAGCTAAAACCCACAAATAGTGAAATTTATAAACTCGATTTGGCCTCGCAAAATATAACTGAAATTACTGATCGAAATGGTCCTGATGAGCAGCCTAAAGTATCGCCCGATGGTCGTTACTTAGCGTACACAGGTTACGATGATAAACGCACTAACTACGAAAATGCTCAACTTTACATTCGTGATTTAAAAACAGGTAACACAACTAGCTTAACGTCAAATTTAGATAGAAGCGTAGGTCAAATAAAATGGAGTGCCAATTCAAAAGGTGTGTACTTTAGTTACGCCGATAAAGGTCAAACCGCCCTCGCCTATCAACCACGCAGTGGCAAGCGTAAAATAATAACAACCCAAATTGGCAGCGTTGCCTTTGGACGCCCTTATTCTGGTGGCGACTTTGATGTAAGCGAAGATGGCGAAGTAGCCTTTACCCTTGCCGATACTCAGCGCCCTGCTGATATAGCAACAATTAAACGCGGTAAAGCGCAGCGTTTAACTACCCTTAATGCAGATGCACTGGGCGACAAAGCTTTGGCTAAAGTGGAAGAAATTTGGGTTAAATCAAGTCACGATGAGTTACCTATTCAAGGTTGGGTTGCTTACCCACCTGAATTTGATAGCAGTAAAAAATATCCGCTAATACTAGAAATACACGGCGGCCCTGTCGCTAATTATGGCCCACATTTTAGCGCTGAAATTCAACTTTTTGCAGCCAAAGGCAATGTCGTTTTATACATGAACCCACGTGGTAGTGATTCATACGGTAAAGAGTTTGCACAAACTATTCATCACAATTACCCAAGTAACGATTTTGACGACTTAATGACAGGTGTTGATGCGCTAATAGCGAAAGGCTTTATTGACGAGTCTAAATTGTTTGTAACCGGTGGCTCTGGTGGCGGTGTATTAACTGCATGGATTGTGGGTCATACAGATCGCTTTGCTGCGGCTGTAGTTGCCAAACCGGTTATTAATTGGATCAGTTTTGTACTAACTGCCGATTTTTACCCGTTTTTTGCTGATTATTGGTTCCCAGGTAAACCATGGGATCACATTGAGCATTACATGAAACGCTCGCCTATTAGCTATGTTGGAAACGTCAAAACTCCTACTATGTTGCTCACTGGGGAATCTGACTACCGTACACCAATTTCAGAAACTGAACAGTTTTATCAAGCATTAAAACTACAAGGCGTTGATACTGCAATGGTGCGAATTCCTGATGCATCGCATGGTATTACAGCTCGCCCATCAAACTTAATGACCAAAGTTGCTTATATTCAATGGTGGTTTGATAAACACACTAAATAACCTAAAATTAGTATAATATTTATAGCTCAAATAAAAGCCACTTTAAATAAGTGGCTTTTGTATTTATCGCCGTAGTATTCAAACTGTAAACCCCCTTTACACTTCTGTGACAGTTAAATATCGGACTTAGCTAAAACTTCAGTTAGTAAAATTTCGGTTTATAGCATTTTTTGCAACTTGAGTTGGTAAAAAATCGGTTTGAGTCACTGTTTATAGCCTATCAGTTAGTAAAATTTTGTTTTATCGCACGGAGAAGTTAGTAAAAAATCGGTTTATAAAATCGCTAAGTTTGTCTATTAAAGCAAAAATCAGTTACTTACCTGCCTTTTAAAGTTGTTGTAAACGCTTTTTACAGCAAAATCACCCCAAATATGCCCTTTTATGAAAGGTTAGTTAAACTCTGATCTGTAAATTCACTCAGGTAGTTAAATAGTGATCCAACATGATTTGGCAAGGCCGTGTTGAACTTTGGTTGGTGAATTTGCAGCAGTATGTTTGGTTTTTAGGCAAGGCGGAGCTTATGTAGTGTGGTTATTCCCCATGAATAGGCGATAACGTAGTATAAATACCAAACATGCGCTGCCCTTTGGGTTCTTTCTAGGGACGATAAACTCTTTGTTGCTCGGTTTTTACTTAGCCCACTAGGTTACAAACCTCGCGCCGCGATTTAATCGCCCCTAGATTGAACAAATTTCAATCCACAAAGATCAACACGCCCTAGTTAAAGTCTGATCTGTAATTGTGCTTCAATGTTTAAACTTTGTTTAAAACAATAAAAAAGGGCCTATTGGCCCTTGAGTAACACTATCTAGTTAGGAATTAAAACTGGTTCATGGTGTTGTCTTCACCACCGGCTTTTAGCGCGTTATCACCAGAGAAGTATTCTTTGTGTGTATCGCCCATGTTAGACCCTGCTAGGTCTTGGTGCTTAACAGAAGCTTGCTCGCGGCGAATTTCTTGGCGTTGTACATCACGTACATAAGCCAGCATACCCATATCGCCAAAGTAACCTTCTGATAAAATATCAGTGCTTAGCGCAGCTGTATGGTACGTAGGCAGAGTAATTAAGTGATGGAAAATACCTGCTTCACGTGCGCCATCGCGCTGGAAGTTTTGCACTAGTAAATCGGCTGCTTGTGCAAGCTCTGTTGCATCCATTTCTGGTGCCATAAGGCCTTTATTATCGCCAAGGCTTGGGTAAGCACTAAGGTCACGGCCTGCTTCTTCCCACTCTTGATACACTTGCTCACGAAACTTAAGCGTCCAGTTAAATGAAGGCGAGTTGTTGTATACCAGTTTTGCATTTGGCACGTGTTCTTTTACACGATTTACCAGTTCTGCAATTTGCTTAACATGAGGTTTTTCTGTTTCAATCCACAGTAAATCAGCGCCCGACTGCAAGCTCGTAATACAATCTAGTACTACGCGGTCTTTTTCAGTGCCTTCGCGGAATTGAAATAAACCGTTATCTAGGCGAGTTGGTTTACATAACTGGCCATTAATTTTCATTGCTGTGTCGCCTTCATTTAAGTCATCAACACCGTTAATTGGCGTCGTTTCTAAAAATGCATTGTATTGGCTTGCTAAGTCACCTGGTGTTTGCGACACAGGTACTTTTTGAGTAAGGCTTGCACCTAATGAATCTGTACGTGCCACAATAATACCGTTATCAATACCAAGTTCTAAAAAGGCGTAACGTACTGCGTTAATCTTTGCTAAAAAGTCTTCGTGTGGAACGGTCACTTTACCCGCTTGGTGACCACATTGTTTGGCGTCAGATACTTGGTTTTCTATTTGAATGGCACACGCACCGGCTTCAATCATTTTTTTAGCCAGTAAGTAAGTTGCTTCTTCGTTACCAAAACCTGCGTCAATATCAGCAATAATTGGCACAACATGAGTTTCAAAGTTGTCTATTTTATCAATAACAGCTTGAACATCGCCGCCGTTCGCTTTTGCTTCATCTAGGTCGTTAAACAAGTGATCTAGTTCACGTGCATCAGCTTGCTTTAAAAATGTGTAAATTTCTTCAATTAATGCAGGTACCGATGTTTTTTCGTGCATGCTTTGATCTGGCAGCGGACCAAATGCAGAGCGAAGTGCTGCAACCATCCAGCCACTTAAGTATACATAGCTGCGTTTAGTTGTTTTTTGATGGCGCTTAATAGCCATCATCATTTGTTGGGCAGTAAAGCCATGCCAACACCCTAAAGATTGGGTGTACAGGCTTGTGTCGGCGTCATATGCAGCCATATCTTCACGCATAACGTCTGCTGTGTATTGCGCAATTTCAATCCCTGTACGAAAACGGTTTTGTAAACGCATACGGCTTGCGTATTCAGGGTTAATAGCTTTCCATGCGCTGCCTTGTGATTGGCAAAGAGTAGAGAGTGTGTCTGTTTCGCGTTGATATGTTGTCATAATAAAATCCTTCGAACGAGTGTGTAAATTATTTTAATGTTGTGAGAGTGGCTAGGAGTGTGTTCCGTAGCGCTTAATTCAACATTAGGCTCCTTTTCTAGATTTAGTAAATTTATAGTTGTTATTGTGGCTATACATTTTGTGAATGGCTAAAAAGCACTCAACATTGCCTTTTTGAGTTATTGTTGCCTTAACGCACAAGCACACAACAACATCGCGACCGTTTAAAGGAAGGCAACTATGTCCCACACTCTCACACATTCAGGACTCAGCGTAGACACACAACTCGCTGATTTTGTTAAAAATCAATTACTACCAGGCACTCACTTAAGTGAGCATCAATTTTGGCAAAGCTTTGCACATATCGTTCAAACACTTACCCCTATTAATAAGGCACTGCTTGAAAAGCGAGAATTGCTTCAACAGCAAATAGATGACTACCATCTTGCTAATAAAACGTGGGATAGCGTTAAGTACCATGCCTTTTTGCAAGATATTGGCTATTTAGTTAAAGAGCCTACCAACTTTGAAATTGAAACCCAAAATGTAGAACCCGAAGTAGCCCTTACAGCAGGCCCTCAGTTGGTTGTGCCTGTCAGTAACGCACGCTTTGCACTTAATGCCGCTAACGCACGTTGGGGTTCGTTATACGACGCTTTATACGGTACAGATGTGTTAAGCGAAGACGATGGAGCCGAAAAAGGTAATACCTACAACCCTGTTCGTGGTTTTAAGGTAATGGCCTACGCTCGCCAGTTTTTAGATAAAGCATTGCCGCTGACCAATGGCTCCCATATAGAAAGCACGAATTACTCAGTAGTAGATGGCGCACTTTTAATTACCTTGCGTGACAGCTCTCAAACCACATTAGCTAACCCATCTCAGCTTATTGGTTATCAAGGAGAAGCACAAAACCCAACTGTAGTGTTATTAAAAAACAATGACCTACATATAGAGTTACATATCGATCACCACCACATTATTGGCCAAGCAGATAAAGCAGGCTTAAAAGATGTAGTGCTAGAGGCCGCGCTTACCACCATTATGGATTGTGAAGATTCAGTAGCTGCGGTAGATGCAGAAGACAAAGTACAAGTTTATAAAAATTGGCTTGGGTTGATGCAAGGTAACTTAGTTGAATCGTTTAAAAAAGGCGATAAAACTGTTGAGCGTACCCTGCAAAGTGATAAAACATACACCGCACTTGACGGCGGCACCGTTACTTTAAAAGGCCGAAGCATGATGTTTGTAAGAAACGTTGGCCATTTAATGACGAACCCTGCTATTACCGATGTGTTTAATCAACCGGTATTTGAAGGCATTATGGATGCGATGTTTACAGCCACCGCTGCCCTGCACGACCTAAATAAAAAAACAGGTATAAAAAACTCAAGCGCGCAAAGTATTAATATAGTAAAACCAAAAATGCATGGCCCTGAAGAGGTGGCGTTTACTAACACTTTATTTAGCTTAGTAGAGGAAGCGTTAAGCTTACCTAAAAACACCCTTAAAATGGGGATTATGGATGAGGAACGCCGTACTTCTGTAAACCTAAAAGCCTGTATTTATGCAGCTAAAGAGCGTGTTGTATTTATAAATACTGGGTTTTTAGACCGCACAGGCGATGAAATTCATACCTCTATGCAAGCGGGTGTTGTGCTTCCAAAAGCACAGATTAAACAGCAACCGTGGATACAAGCTTATGAGGATCGCAATGTCGATATTGGCCTTGCTTGTGGCTTAAGCCATAAGGCCCAAATAGGTAAAGGCATGTGGCCAATGCCAGATAAAATGGCATTAATGATGGAGCAAAAACAAGCTCACCCTAAATCAGGCGCTAATACAGCATGGGTGCCCTCCCCTACAGCCGCTACCCTGCATGCAATGCATTATCACGATATATACGTATTTACTGAGCAGCAAAGTATTGCCAAACGTACTATTGCTAGCCTTAATGATCTGCTTACACCGCCGCTAATGACAGACCCTAAAACGCTTTCAAAAGAAGATATTCAAAGTGAGCTAGAAAATAACGCACAAGGTATTTTAGGTTACGTTGTACGTTGGATTGATCAAGGCGTAGGCTGCTCAAAAGTACCCGACATTAACCATATCGGTTTAATGGAAGACAGAGCCACACTGCGTATTTCAAGCCAGCATATGGCTAATTGGTTGCTAAATGGCGTGTGCTCACAAGCGCAAATAAAATCAACAATGGCTAAAATGGCCAAAGTGGTTGATGGACAAAACGAGCATGACACTGCGTATACACCCATGGCAACAAGCGAAGAAACCCTTAATAACAGCATTGCCTATCAAGCTGCACTTGCACTGGTTTTAGAGGGCGTAACGCAACCTAGTGGTTACACTGAACCACTACTACATAGCTACCGTATAAAATATAAAGCACAAAAGTCGAATACGCTTTAACCTGCTTAATCAAAGTTAAAATTAAGTACTAAACCAGCTTTTAAGCTGGTTTTTTTATCGCCTAAAATTAGAATAACAGCACTTTTAAGGCATTTTAAAAATATATATTCAAATAAGCATAATACACATGAATATCTAACATTTATTCAAACGTAAAAAAGCGTGTTTTGCATACACAAAACACGCTTTTTAAAGCTTTTAACCGTTTACATTTAATTTTTTACAATGGCATTGTGATAAATATTTTGTACATCGTCACAATCTTCAAGCATATTTATAAACTTATCAAAGTTAGCAATAACTTCTTCGTCTTCAATTTCAATATTAACTTGAGGAATAAACGTAATTTCATCTACTTCAAAGTTAATGCCTTCAAATGCGTCTTCAAGGGCAGTTTTAGCTTTAAAGTATTCTGTTGGCGGTGCAAATACTGATATTTTACCGTCCTCGGCTTCAACATCGCTTACATCAACATCAGCCATCATTAATGCTTCTAATACGACTTCATCGTCATCGCCTGCAAAGCCAAGTACCGCATAATGATCAAACATATGCGCTACACAGCCAGGAGTACCAATTTTTGAGTCTGTTTTAGTAAATGGTAAACGTACATCTTTGATAGTACGGTTTGGATTATCAGTTAAACAGTCAACAATAACCATGCAGTTACCAGGGCCATAGCCTTCATAACGGGCAACAGAGTAATCTTCTCCTGTGCCACCGGCTGCTTTTTCAATTGCTTTTTCGATAACGTGTGCGGGTACTTGGTCTTTTTTAGCTTTTTCGATTAGACGGCGAAGTGTTTGGTTTACTTCGGGATCGGGATCACCACTTTTTGCTGCAACGTAAATCTCTTTGCCGTACTTTGAGTTTACTTTTGTTTTTGCATTGGCTGTTTTGATCATAGAACTTTGACGAACTACAAATGCTCTGCCCATTTTGTGCCCCTAATGAATACGTTACGTTTTGCGGTATTTTACCAATTCAAAACGTATTGGGCTAGCTCCGCAATGGGCAAAACTTGATTAATAAAAACTTTTATAACTACATACTCATTTCAGAATAAATCAAATGGTATGCTATTTAACATAACTCTATTTTTTCAGAATAACTCTCAACTAATGTCACTAAGTCAGCAAAGTCATGTAAAACGTAATCGGCCTGATCGGCGTAAGCTGGCGTTAACTCTGGAGCGTATAAACATGCACGCATATTTGCATTGTGCGCAGCTTGAATGTCGTAAAGGTAATCGCCTACATAAAGTAAATTTCTGGCGTTAATGTTCCAAAGTGTAGCAATGGCATTTAAAGCGCTGGGATCTGGCTTTGCTGGGGCATCGCTTCGCGTTAAAACTGTGCTGATAGGGAGTGGATTATTTTGTAATTTCATTGCCGCTGCTTTATCAAAATTGCGAGTAACAATTGCCATCGGTATATTTTTAGACTTTAAAGCATTAATAGCTTCACTCACCCCAGGTAAAATACTGGCATGTTGTGCGTCTATTAATTCGTGTTGGTGAACTATATTCATTGCCTCTTCACGCATATACGGTGAGGGCAACTGAGCAATGTAATCAAGTAAGTCTTGCTCGCAAGGGCAACCTATTTGGGCTTTAATTAATGTAAAATCTAGTTCGGATGAAACTAATGTTCCATCTAAATCAAAAATTACTCCAAAAATAGCCTCAACCTGAGTAGTCATATCATTCCCTGAATTTAGTTATTACTAAATAAAATTTAAACATAAAATTCTCTACTGCTTATGCCCAAGCCAGTTATAGCTAAAGGGATAAATGAAACTAACTATATTTAAATTATTTATTTGCACTGCTATCAATCTATTGATAATACAGTAAATATAATTGGTAGTTGTAGCATGCGCAAAAAATGGTAAATATACAAATTGAACTACCAATTTTTACGTAAATTTACATATACCAGATCAAAAATGAACGCAGTTTAAACGTATAAAGAAAACGCGCACATTAACTGCAGTGCGCGTTGGTTGGGGAAGTTTTAACTGTTAATTTTGCTCAAAGCGGGCTTCGAGCCAAGTATCATCTTGTGCAAAGTTTAAAGTTTTAATCTTACCTTTGCCCTCAACGTTTACCATATTTACCTGAGATGGCCATAAATCACGAAGCGCGCCATTGCTCATTTTAATTCCTTCAATGTTTTCAGGAATTGGTGCTTCTTGGTAAACCCAAAAAAACTTACCATCAACTTGTGCTCCCACAAAGTTAAGTGGTAAAGGTTCACCACTTAACGTTTGTAGAGCAACATGCGATTCAACATACTTAGCAAAACGTTGCTGATCGGCTTTATTACTAATAATATCGATTTTGCCTTCAAATAATGTTCCTACGGCGTGTTCGGTATCATGTAAATAAAAGCGATGCATTAATTCAACATTATGCGTTCGTTTATTAAAAAGCACGGTTGTAACTGACGATTTTAGTTGATGCGCCATACTCGGCGCAGCAACTAAAAGGCAAACAATAATAAGCAAAAAGCGCATTATTGCGGCTCCTCACCGTTATCTTTTTCGTCTTTCTTCTCATCAGTTTTAAGCTCAGTTTTAATATCTTGCATGATATCGCGACTTACTTTAGCTTTACTCTTTTCCTTTTTAAACACTTCAATACGTGAAGGAATAATGCGACGAGGGTAGTTATTATTTTCAATATCTACATCCGCAGTTTCCCAATTAGGATCTACAGTAACTGATACAAGCGGTTTGTTTTTATCGGTAACAATTAGCTTTTGAACATTTTTATAATTACGACGCCAAATTTCAGCAGGAATATAACGCTCTTCGGTTGTGCCATCTTCATATGTTAGCTCAAGTAATATAGGCATTACCAAACCACCAAGGTTTGAAAATTCCATAACGTAGTAGTTTTTATCTTCTTCTAAAGCACGTTCAAGCGTTTTACGCTCCCACGGCTCTAAGCCTTTTAAAAACTTGTTGTACGAGTTACGTTCTTTATTGGTTACAGTAAAGCGGTCATTTTCGTCATAAAAATCGGTAACATCAGGGTTTTGCTCAACCCATGTTTTTTTACCTTCGGCGCGGTTACGCTCAACAAATAATGACGTAGGCTTGTCTGCTTCAATATCACGTAAACGGCTGTAATCAATATCAGGGTTTTTAGTGTCTAAACGTAGTTGATATACTTTATCTAAAGAGATATCAACATGGTCTGTGGTGTAAAACCAGCCACGCCAAAACCAATCTAAATCAACACCAGAGGCTTCTTCCATTGTACGGAAAAAATCAGCTGGGGTAGGGCGCTTGTATTTCCAGCGCTGAGCATACTCTTTAAATGCAAAGTCGAATAAGTCACGGCCTAAAATTACTTCACGTAAAATATTAAGGGCTGCGGCAGGTTTAGTATAAGCATTAGGGCCTAAACGTAATACACTGTCTGACTGAGTCATAACAGGTACTTGGTTTTCAGACTTCATGTAGCTCACTATATCGCGAGGCTCAACACCCCAAGGAATTGTAGGATCCCATTCACGACCAGCAACACCATCTAAAAAGCTGTTTAAGCCTTCATCCATCCACGTCCATTGGCGCTCATCTGAATTCACAATCATCGGAAAGTAAATATGACCAACTTCATGAATAACTACGCCAAGTAAAAAGCGCTTTTCAGCCTGAGAATAAGTACGAGTACCGTCATCTTGTAACTTAGTACGCGGACCGTTAAAGGTGATCATTGGGTATTCCATACCACCAACGGGGCCATTAACCGACTGTGCAGTTGGGTACGGGTAATCAAAAGAATACTTAGAGTACACTTCCATTGTGTGTACTACCGCTTCAGTTGAGTACTTTTTCCATAAGTCACCACCTTCTTTAGGGAAGAACGACATTGCCATAACTAAAGGTTGAACGTCACCACCTTGTTGATAACCTTTTGCATCCCACATAAACTTACGAGACGACGCCCAAGCAAAGTCACGAACATTCTGCGCTTTAAAGTGCCACGTTTTAGTTTTGTCGGTGCCTTCTTTTTCGTTTTCTAGCGCTTCTTCTGCGTTAACAATAAACACAGGACGCTTAGATGTTTCAGCTTGTTTTAAACGTTTGCGCTGAGTACTTGTAAGTACTTTACTCGCGTTATCAAGCTTACCTGTTGCCGATACAATGTGATCCGCAGGAACAGTAATCTCAACATCGTAATCACCAAACTCAAGCGTAAACTCACCAGAACCTAAAAATGGCTTGTTTGTCCATGCTTCGTAATCGGTATAAGCCGCTAAGCGAGGGAACCACTGAGCAATTAAGAATATGTCGTTGCCATCTTCTTCAAAGTGCTCGTAACCAGAACGTGCACCTACAGCATCTTCTTCAACAATGTTGAAGGCAAAGTTCATGCTAAATTCTACTTCTTTACCTGGTTTTAATGGCTCGTTTAAATCAATGCGCATTAAAGTATCAACTACAGTTACGCGGAGCTCTTTACCATCGTCATCCTTTACGCCACTGATTGTATAACCCAGTTCGTTGTCGCTCATAAATTGCTGACGGCGTAAGTCACCTAAACTTAATTTAGCAGGCTTTTGAGCTGGTAGGCTTTCTAAAGTGCTTTTAAACGTTTTAGTTGTTTCGGCAATAGAATCACTTTTAAAAATATTTTGATCTAACTGTAACCATAAATATTTAAGTGTATGCGGAGAGTTATTTTTATATTCAATGCTTTGGCTACCGGTAATACGGTGCTTTTTTTCATCTAGCTTTACATCAATATCGTAGTTTACACGTTGCTGCCAGTATTTTTCACCTGGTTCGCCAGCGGCACTACGATAAACGTTGGGTGTAGGAAGCGCTTCGTCTAATTGACGAAATTTATCAACAAAAGTACCTTTTGTTTGCTCAACCGAAGACGCCATAACCGCACTAGATATTGCCAAAGGCAATACAAAAGCACTTAGCGTAAGACCTATTTTTTTCATTGTTAGTCCTAATATAATTTTGTGAGCATACTTTGACAAATATACCAGTTAGCTTCAATAAATTAGCGACCAAGTACCGTATTTTTAGGGTGATGTTCACTTAGTTTATTAGATTGAAAAGTACAATTATTTTGTAACAAAATACGAATAAATAAAAACTGTAAAGGGGCTTTACAAAAGTGGGTTTTAATAATGGTTTTGAGCTGTTAAATACAAGTTTTAGAGCTTGAAAAAAGCACATTAATTTTACCTACTTTGCTAAAAAAGTATTGCTTTAACATTATCAGGTAAACCAATAATCCTATGTATAAGTGTCTCAAATTTCCAACAAGTAAAATGAGCTAAAAGCCCACTCTACTGAACAAAAATACAGTGAAAACAGCTGAATTATTGGCTCAAATATTGCCGAACTTCCTTAATGTTCGCTATTTTTACGATAAATGATAAATAGTGCAATTTTAGGTTGATCTTTAGTGCAGTTTATATTTAAAATCGCCAACCTTTTTATTTGAGGCAAATAAATTCGTCACATTTATCCTCAAATTAATATCGATTACTAGCAAGAAATGCGGTGGGCTTATGGATTTTTACATCCTAAAAAAACAACAAGAACTAATTGCGATTCCAGCAAGTGAGAATAACTGTAAGCAGTATCTCGATTCGGGTTATTTTTATATCGATAAAGTAGCAGCGTGCAACGAAACTAATGCATTAAAGGCGCTACACGCAAAACAAACTAAAACGTTAAAAATTCCATTATTAATGGCACTTTTAGCATTACCGGTTGTTTTTTCAGCTTGGTACAGTTTAACCTAAGGTAATACACGGCTTAGGCTTGCATCTTTAACTGCCTTGGGTATATTGGCGCTCTTACGGTTTAATTAAGAGCGCGACATGAAAGTCCTCCACACCTCAGATTGGCACCTTGGCCAACAATTCTACGAACACGACCGCCGTGTTGAGCATCAAGCCTTTTTTACATGGTTATTAGCCACTCTTGTTGAACAACAAATAGACTTACTTTTAGTTGCTGGCGATATTTATCATACCGCGACTCCAAGCGCTAGCGCCGAAAATCAGCTTTACCAATTTATTAAAGACGCCAAAAAGGCATGCCCACAATTACACGTAGTAATTATTGCGGGTAACCACGACTCTGCAAATCGTATTTTGGCAGCTCAGCCATTACTAGCGCAATTTGATACACACGTAGTAGGGCGCTTTGATGTCGCGACACCCGATGAAACTGTTATTACCATAGATACCAATGGTAAACGCGCTGTAATCGTCGCTATGCCATTTTTACGTGCAAGCGATGTAAGTTTACTTAGCCAAACTGAAAACGGCCCTAGTTACGCTCAAGGCGTTGCAAAAGCTTATGAACTTGCACTAGAGCAAGCTACTAATATAAACGAGCAAAACTCACCACTAATAGTTATGGGGCATTTACACGCAAAAGGCGGGGATATCTCAAGTGATTCTGAGCGTAACTTAGTAATAGGTGGTGAAGAGTCTATTTCTGCTAATGTATTTGGTAAACAAGCCAACTACGTTGCCCTTGGGCATTTACACAAAGCGCAACAAGTCGCTAAAAGTAATGTTATTCGCTACAGCGGCACACCTATCCCTATGTCGTTTTCAGAACGTAACTACACGCACCAAGTAAATGTTGTTGAGTTTATTACTGATGAAAAACAACATATTAGTACAACTGTAAACCCCCTTTACATTCCGCGCTCTGCCGATGTAATTATTTTACCAAAAGGGGAGTGTGTACCATTAAGCGAACTATGCGAGCAAATTAAAGCGCTCGACACTGCACAAAATACAATAGCGCCTTATTTACGTGTAAAGCTTAAATCAAGCGATACCGACACCACCTTCAGAGAACAAATAGAACAAGCACTTGAAGGCAAGCATATTAAATTTTGTGGTATTGAACGTGTACGTGAGCAATCAGCGCAAAATGACGACAACACCGTATTTGAAGATTTAAGCGAAGTTGAAATGCTCAACCCGCTTAACTTATTAGAACAAGCATTTGCAAACGATAAAGACATGGCTGGGCAAAGTGTACCCGATGAGCTAAAAGCACTTTTAAGTGACGTGATAAACGAGCTAACGGAGCAAGAACAACTATGAAAATAACCGCAGTTCGTATTCATAATTTAGCTTCAATAGTTGATGCTGAAATAGACTTTACTCAAGCCCCATTAAAAGATGCAGGCTTATTTGCGATAACAGGCGATACCGGCGCTGGTAAAAGTACTTTTTTAGATGCGATATGTTTAGCCCTTTATACAAAAACAGCGAGGCTACGCGGCGATAAAGGTAACTTAATTGAGTTTAATGGCGACAGCATTAAGCTTAATGATGCGCGGAACCTACTTCGCCGAGGTACATGGGAAGGCTACGCCGAGGTTGACTTTTTAGGGCAAGATAAACAGCTTTACCGCGCGCGTTATACAGTTTCACGCACTCATAAAAAGGTAACTGGCAAACTTAAAGTAGCAGAGCACACCTTAGTAACCCTGCCAGACGAAACCTTAATAGCTGACAAAAGCCACACAATAAAAGAAGTTGAGAGTAAAATAGGGCTTAACTTTGAGCAGTTCTCCCGTGCCGTACTTTTAGCGCAACATGAGTTTGCTGCATTTTTAAAAGCCACTGGCGATGAGCGAGCGCAACTTTTGGAGTGCTTAACAGGCACCGATAAATTTAGCCGTATTGGTGTGCGTATTTTTGAGCGCCATAAAGAGCAAGTGGCAAAGCTTGAAGCGCTCAAAGCAGGCCTTCAAAGCTATACCTTATTAACGACCGATGAACTTGAGTTACAACAAACCAAGTTAACCGATTTAAAAGCGCAAACCGAACACACTAAAAAAGAGCTAACCAAAACCGAAAAAGCACTTAACTGGTATCAGCAAGCTACAGTGCTTGAGCAAAGCTTACTGCAGGCACAGCAAACCCAGCAACAAGCAAGCTCAGCGCTTGAAAGTATCGTTGATCAAAGCGAGCAAGCAAAACAAGCCAAGCAGGCGCTTGAAATAAAAGATAACCGCAGCCGTTTTACTCAATTAACCGATCAAAATACGGCGTTAGATCAGCAAATAACATCACTTAAAAGTGTTGATCATTTAGCGGTAATTAACGAGCGTAACACCGCGCTTGCTAAGCATACTGAGCTACTTAATAACGCCAATGAGCAAAAACAAAATGCAGCGCCCGTTATAGCAAAAGCGAGAGAGCTCGACAGCAGCATTGCTTTGCAAACTCAAGCTGTAAAAGGCACAGAGTCGCAAATAACCAAAGAGCAAACTCAACTTGATGAGCTCACACAGCAGCTTAAACAAAGCAATAACGAGCTAGAGCTCGCTAATACCGACTCAACTAAAAGCCAGCAATGGCTTAATGAGCATGCACAGCTGCACGTTTTAGCAAAAGACTGGAGCTACTATCAGCAAAGCTTTAATACTTACTTAAATGCACAGCAGCAATTAACTGCAAACCTTGCACAAAGCCAAACTCTTAATACCGAGCTTGCAGGTCAGAGCGAGCGATTAAATACACAAAATAATAAAGTGCAGCAGTGCGAGGCGTTACTTACGAGCGAGCAGTCAGCTTTGCAGGTTTTAAATACTCAGCTTAATGAATTTAATGCAGAGCACTGCGACGCGCAGCTAAAAAGTATTGATTACTTAAAAGAGCAGCGAGAGCGCTATAAGCAATTTAACGCAGAGCTAAAACAAAGCACTCAACGCCAGCAAGTGCTCAATCAGCAGCTAAATGAAAGCCAGCAAGCCCATGCTTTACTTAATCAGCATTTAATAACCAGCGAGCAAGCACTTAAAGGCAGCGAGTACGCACTTAACCAAGCGCGCTTAAGAGCCAGCGAAAACGTAGAGCATTTACGCACTGAGCTTCGCCCTAATGAGCCTTGTTTAGTGTGCGGCGCAACGGAGCATCCGTATGCGGTAAATCAAAATCAGCAATTAAATAACTTAATTACTGATTTTGAAAATGCTTTTAATACCGCTAAAAAGCAATTTGACCATGCACAAAGCGAGCTGCATAAACATCAAACTCAACATGCTGTATTAACTGCTGAACACGGACAACTTGAGCAAATAATACAAACAGCAAAAGCCAAACAGCTCGACATTAAAAATACCATGCAAGGTGCACGTAGTGAGCTTAACGACTTAACGCCTGATCAGCTTGAAGTAACTTATAAGCAATTAACGCAGCAAAAAGCGCAATACTTTGAGCAACAAAAACGTCAACGTACATTGCAAACCAAAGTAAACGAGCTACAAGCAGCACTTAAAGCAGAGCAGCAAGTACAGCAGCAACTGAGTAATAAACACCTTGAGCTTACACACCAGCAAAACCAGTTAACGAGTAAGCATAGCGAGCTTAGTGCACAAATTAACGAGCTGGGTACAACACTCAATAATCAATTTGAAAACAATGATTTTTGGCAGCAACTACAAGCCAATACGCTTGAACTTACCGAGCTGAACAAGCAGGTTACACAGTATCAGCAAACTCAAACGCAACTTGAGCAAAGCCAAAAGCGCCAAGACACAGCTAATGAGCAAATAAAGCAGCTTACCCCGCTTGTTAGTAAAAGCGAGCAATCGTTAAAAGCACTTAATGAAGAGTTTGTAAAAGCAAAAGAGCTATTAGACGCTGTACAAAGTGAGCGCTCAGCTTTATTTAATAACGAGCAAATAAGCGCAGACGACTACCAAGCAAAACTCACAAGTGAGCAAGAGCAAAAACAATCGCAGGTTCAAGCGAGCCAAAAAGCCTATGACGACGCGATAAAACAACGAGATGAGCACGCTATAACGCTTAAAAATGTGGAGCAACGCTTACTTGAAAACAGCCAAGAACTAGCAACACTTGAGGCACGTTACAACCAGTGGTTTGCTGACTTTAAAGCGCAATACAGCGACGTAACGCACGAACAGATCAAAATTTTACTAACGCTAAGTAGCGAGACTATTAAAGCGCATTTAAATCAACACGAGCAGTTAACTCAAGCGTTAACAGATGCAAATGCCGCATTAAAACAGCAGCAACTTACGCTTGAAAAACACAACAGTAGCGATAAGCCAACACAAAGTGCAGAGGCTTTAAGTACGCAATTAAGCAGCTTAAATGAGCAACAAACGCAGCTGCAAAATTCATTACTAGCAACTAATACCGCTATAGAGCAACACAACCAAAACGCAAAGGCGCTTGAAGGCAAACAAGCTGAGTTAACTACGCTTAAAACACAGGTAGAGCAGTGGCACTTGCTTAATAAAGTATTGGGCGATGCAACGGGTAAAACCATGCGTAACTTAGCACAAACACAAACGTTAAAAATATTACTGCACTATGCCAACAGCCATTTAAAAACACTCAACAAACGCTACGAATTAACCGCCATAGCGCAAACGCTCGACATTGCAATTATCGACCGCGACATGGCCGACGAGCAACGCTCTGTTAATACGCTCTCGGGCGGTGAGTCATTTTTAGTATCGCTAGCGCTTGCACTTGGTTTAGCATCGCTTTCGTCTAACAAAGTACAAATCAATTCTTTGTTTATTGACGAAGGGTTTGGTACGTTAGACAGCGAAACCCTAAGCATTGCAATGGACGCTTTGGATTCTTTGCAAGCACAAGGCAGAAAAGTAGGCGTTATATCGCACGTAACACAAATGAGCGAGCGTGTAGCCACTCAAGTGCATGTAGCCAAAAAGCCAGGTGGATATTCCACAGTTGAAGTTTTATAAGCAACATTACTGAAAACAAGGAGATACAATGCCAACGTTTACAGGCGAGCAAGCAACACAATACGATAGCCGCATAACCCGTTTAGTGCCTGGTTATGAATTATTACATCAGCTCACTAATGCGCAACTACAAGCAACGCTAAGCGACAATGCGCATATTTTGGTAGTAGGGGCAGGCACAGGCAAAGAAGTACTTGCACTGGCTGCACTAAACCCTACATGGCAATTTACTGCGCAAGATACATCAGCCGATATGCTTGCTATCGCACAGCAGCAATTTGATGAACAAGGCATAACAAGCCGCGTAGATGTACATAATGGCCCAGTTGATAAGTTATCGGTTAAAGCCGATGCCGTTTTATGTTTATTAGTAATGCATTTTTTAGAAGATAACGGCGATAAAAAAGAGTTATTAAAAGCAATTAAAGGAAGTCTTAAAAAAGACGCAAACCTTTTTATTGCAGATTTAATGCGCCCCGAAACTTCATTTGAGCGCGAAGCCCAGCTCACAACGTGCGCGCAATTGGGTTTAACCGAAACAGGTAAAACACAAACAGGGCACGACTTAGAAAATGAGTTTTACCCGCTTGATAGAATGCGCTTTAGCGAACTACTAAACGAGTGCAAATTTGGCATTCCGAAGCTGTATTTTAAAGCCCTAGGTTTTAGCGGATATGTAGTTTAAGTTTCACAAGCTAAACAAGCACCCGCTATTTAGCACCAATAAAAACACCGAGTGAACAAACTCGGTGTTTTTATATAACCCTCTCTACACCCCGAAGTTTCTCTAAGCGTAGGTCGGATAAGTGAGGCGCCACCCGACGCTCTAATATCCACATCACTCAGATCATTACTGTGCCAGCAATCCTAACCAATCTCTCCAAGTGCTTTCATTGCAGCTTGTGCTTTGTCTGTTTGTACAAAAATATGGTCGTGATAAAACGCAGCTACCACATTAGCGCTAATGCCATGCTCAGTTAGCTTTGCAGATACCGCAGCTGTTAGCCCAACGGCCTCTAAGCTTGAATGTACATTAAGAGTAATTAAATTATATTTACCCTCGTAAGTAATACCTGCTTTATCGGCGGTTTCAGCTTTTAAAATAAGGGTTAGGCCTTCCTCTTCAACGTAAGTGGCAAGTGGCTCTAAGTGAACATAATCAGCCAATTTCCCTGCCAAACAGCAAAATATGTATTCACCTTGTTTAAGCACAGGCTGCATTGATTTTAATAATTCGTTTAACTCTAAAATTCCGGCCATGGTCGTTCCTTACAATGTGTTATTTAGTGCCTTTTAGCTGCGCGACTAGCTCGCTTAATCTCGCAATTTTTATATTACTTAATTGCCTGTAATCAAAATACGGGCACACAATAATGTTGTTACTGGTGTCTATTGCAAACTCGTCGTCGAGCCAATCAAATTGTGCATGCAACTTACCTTGTTGTAATAAGTTTTTAGCGTGCGTACGCCCAGCAATTATGTGTAGCTGATTTTGATTGCTAGTAGCTTTATCTGCGCAAGTAATAGTAGTGTCAGGCGCGCTAAATAGCAGGGCGGTTTTACTATTTTTTTGCAGTAAATACTCATCGCGATATTGTTGCCAAGTAGGGGCTTGTTTAGCAAATGAATAATGCTCACTTGGCAGGGAAAATAGCACTTTGGCGTAAACGTTAAACACTTTGCGCCAACCATTACCACAGTACTGGTTTATGGTATTTATTTGCTCATTTATAACCGGTTCTAGGTATTCAAGTGTTTCAAAAAACGGCATGGGCGGCGCTTTTGCTACGTATACCGCCACGCTAAATTGCGTATCACCTAAGCCAACTAATTGGGTATTCAAGTTAGTTAGCCTTGTTTTGCGCTAAAATACGGTCGAGGTTATTTGCAAAGTTTTGGCGATCGGTTTGGCTAAGTGGCGGCGGCCCACCACTCATTTCTACGCCGCTTGAGCGCATGGTATCCATAAAGTCGCGCACGTTAAGTATTGAGCGGATATTCTCGGTGGTATAAAGCTCGCCACGTGGGTTGAGTGCTTGCCCGCCGTTATCAATTACTTCACTTGCTAGCGGAATATCGCCTGTAATAACTAAATCGCCTTTTTCAACACGTTTTACTATTTCGTCGTCGGCTACATCAAATCCCGACGATACTTGAACGCGGCTTATGTATTTTGACGGCGGAATACGCATTGCGTGATTCGCTACTAAAATAGTCTCGATTTTCATACGCTCTGCAGCTCTAAAAAGTATTTCTTTTATAACAACAGGACACGCGTCTGCATCTACCCAAATTTTCATGCTATGGTCATTTTTATTGCTTTAGAATTAATATGATCCTATAGCAAATTTTTTTAATCGGCTAGCAAACTTTATATCCATCTATATGTAGATAATACGTACGATTTATGTAATTAAAAAAGGAGCTTACATGAAGGCTATTAAATACGGTTTACTTATTACAGGGTTATTTTTTCTTAGTGCCTGCACCAGCCCTCCTGAGGGAATAACACCCGTTAAAAACTTTGATATACAAAAATATAAAGGCAAATGGTTTGAAATAGCGCGTCTTAATCACTCATTCGAAGAAGGGATGGAGCAAGTTACCGCGACTTATTCAATTAACGACGACGGCACAGTAAAGGTCCTTAACAAAGGGTATTTAACGGATGATAAAAAATGGGATGACGCCGAAGGCTTAGCCAAGTTTGTTGAGGGCACCGACACAGGACATTTTAAAGTCTCGTTTTTTGGTCCATTTTATGGCGCTTACGTGATTTTTGAGCTTGACCAACCCGATTATCAATATGCATTTATAACCAGTTACAACAAAGATTACTTGTGGTTTTTGTCGCGTACACCAACGGTTAGCAAAGAGCTTAAAGAACACTTTTTAACTAAAGCTAAAGAGTTGGGCTTTGCTACCGATGAAATAATTTGGGTAAACCAAGAGACTATGTAAAGGGGGTTTACAGTTAGTTATATACGTTTTTAAAGTAGTAATAAAAGAGTCACCTAACCGTAAAGTAACTTAAATATATTATGGTTATATTGTGTGTACTTGCCGTGAGACAGCAAGTATTGGAAACACTGAATATCCCCTATTGTTGGCAAGCTATATAGCTTGCCATTTTTTTTGCCTAGGGCGTGTTGATCTTTGTGGATTGAAATCTGTTCAATCTAGGGGCGATTAAATCGCGGCGCGAGGTTTGTAACCTTGTGGGCTAAGTAAAAACCGAGCAACAAAGAGTTAATCGTCCCTAGAAAGAACCCAAAGGGCAGCGCATGTTTGGTATTTATGCTGCGTTATCGCCTATTTATGGGGAATAACCACACTACATAGGCTCTGCCTTGCCTAAATACCAAACAGTCTGCTGCAAATTCACCCACCAAAGATCAACACGCCCTAATCTATGAGAAAATAACGGATCACGTTTTTACTAACTAAGGCTAGTTTAATGCTAAAAACAACCCACTTAGTACAACTAACACGCTATTTAAAACACTAAACCACTTCACGTAGCCTAGTAAAAAATTATAAAAAACCATTATAATTAAGACACTTAGGCTCATAAATCCGCAAAATAGTAATGCACCATATCCATCTTGAGTAACTATACAAAGCACCAAGCTTAGTAAAATACTGATCCAAGCAACTAATAGCAGCTTTTTACGTTGGGATTCTGTAGGGCGTTTTTTAAATACATCTTTAAAATGATTATACTTAGCCAGCGCAAAACAGTTAAAACTGAGCAGGCATAGGCTAAACCCAAGTAAATCAATCATGGTTTTTGCCTTTTAAGGTTATTAGATTGACTAGGGCTGATTATTTTTGAGTTGTTTTTAGCAGTACGTAATTTTTCGGTTTGTATAAAAAACAATATACTAAATAACAAAAACAGTGCATCAAAAGTAAATAAAGCCCACTGTTTGTGCATCAAATAGCTAACTAGATTACCGTTAGTTGTAAGGGCATTAATAACCGGTACGCTTAAACATGCAACAGCATTTATAGCTGCCATAACTCGCCATTGCAGTGTGTCGCGCTTTATAAGTGCTAAAAGAGCAACCGCTAGCCATGTTAAAAAGAACGCGAGTATTTCTTTATCGGCGCGCTCTGCGGTAGTTGAGCTAAGTAGTCTGTTAGCAATAAAAAATGCACACGTTGCCAGTGGAAGTCCCATAATAGTGGCTAGGTTTAACCCTTCAACTAATTTTAAACCAAACGAAGGTTTAACGTTATTTTTAGTTCGCTCGCGAATTCGTTTAGCCCACATAATACAGCCAGAGCCAATCATTACACAGCCTGCAATACCGCCTAATACGTATAACCAGCGCAACAACCACGTAGCTAAACGCCCTGTATGCATAGAATTAAGCGATTCGTAAAGCGCTTTGCTGCTAGTTAGCTCGTCATCAGTTTTAGCGACCATTTGCCCTGTAGCACCACTAAATATTAAGCGTGGTGCTTGGTCACGTAGTGTTTTACCTGCGCTTACCAATACGGTAATTGTTGAAGCTGCCATATTTGGTTGGTTAACTTGTACGCGAGTAATATCTGCATGAGGCCACTTAGTATAAACCTGATCTAAAATGCGTTGTATTGGCACCATTGGCAATTCGCCTTGGGCTTTATCGGTCATGGTATTGCGAGGTGTTACATCGTTAAAAAAGCCACGCATGCCGTCATCATAAGAGATTTGCGCAGGGTAGGGAAACAACATAAATATAAGTGTAATTATACCCGTGTAAGTAATCATTAAATGAAAAGGAAGGGCAAGCACAGAGCTTAAGTTATGGGCATCTAACCATGTACGGCTACCTTTGTTACGCCTAAAGCTAAACATATCTTTAAAAATACGCTTATGAATAACCACCCCCGATATAATGGCAATCAGCATAAAAAAGCTAGCAAAGCACACAATCCAGCGTGCGGTTATTGCATCCATGTAATGTAAATCATAGTGCAGCCGATAAAAAAAGTTACCGCCTTTAGTATCTACAAAGGGCTCAAGCTCTTGCATGGTATTAGGGTTTAGCTGTGTGTTTTCAAACCGGCTGCGGCGCTGGCCTGTCTCTTTTGGTTTTGCATAACCATAAATTAAATAAGGAATACGCGGCTCGGGTAATGTAATACGCCAGCTTGATGAGTGAGCTCCATGGCTAGCTAAGTAATCGAACCCTGTAATTATTTGTTGTTTTTGCGCTTCTATACGCTGTGTTTGGGCTTGCACATTATGAATGGCTGGTTGATTCCACAACGTTATTTCGTCTCTAAAAAAGCTAAGAGTCCCTGCAAAAAATATTAAATATAATAACCAACAAACGAGTAACCCTACCCAAGTGTGCAACCAAGTCATCGATCTGAAAAAGCTGTCTTTCATACCCAACCCTTCAGTAATGCAAGCAATCCTATGAACGCTCCTGTACTTAGTAAAATACTGATCCATACTGTTTTTAATGATTTAACGCTAAAAGCATAAATAAATACAACGGCATAAATTAAAATGCTGATTGAAACACTAAACAGCACAGCGTCTTGTTTAGCTATTGGCAATACAAAACTTAATAACGCAGTGCTTGCAGAGGTAAAAGCATAGCCACCAATTATGGCAATAAAAAAACGTAAAAATACCAAAACTCGATAACTGCTTACGCTTTTTACTATAAGCGTAATCACGTTAACCTTATCGAATGGCGCACTGTGCAAAGGTGCCTGCATAGTTAATTAATCCCTTTATTTAAAGCTGAGGATAAAACAAAGGCGCTATTATATATGTTACAAATACAAAAGATAGTTATTCTCATTTGTGATATTTAATTTTTAAGTAAGTTATGCTTACTTAATTACTTAGTAAAATACTGATCTGATATTGTTTAATGATATTGCACAGGCTCTATGTAAAGCTTAAGGTTAATAAACTGAGTAAAAATAAAGAGTGAATAACGATGAGCGATCACGAAAAACTAAATTACGTTGAGTTTCCTGCATGCGACTTACCCGCAACTAAGGCCTTTTTTAGTCGTGTATTTAATTGGCAGTTTACTGACTACGGCCCAGAATACACGGCGTTTAGTGGCCAAGGGCTTGATGGTGGCTTTTTTAATGCGCCGCTTAAATCGCTAACTCAAAACGGTGCTGCGCTATTGGTTTTTTATAGTAACGACATTCACGCTACGTATAAAAAAGTACAACTCCATGGTGGCACAATATTAAAACCTATTTTTGAATTTCCGGGTGGTTGCCGGTTTCATTTTGCAGAGCCGAGCGGCAATGAATTTGCTGTATGGGCAGAGCAACACTAGGTTTTACAAGGCTTGTAGCGCGAATGAGCTTAAAGATCACGATTTTACTAACTAACGCTCGTTTTAATTAAAATAAACCGATTTTTTACCAACTCATTTATCCTAAATGGCCATTTAGGATAAATATTAAGCATTTAAGGCCAAATAAGCATGAATAGTCACCAATTAATAGAGCAAGTTAGTAAATGCGTGATCTGTGAACCTCATTTACCTTTAGGGGCTCGCCCTGTTATACAATTTAACCCAAACGCACGTATTTTAATTGCAGGGCAAGCACCTGGAATCAAAGTTCACGAAACAGGTGTGCCGTTTAACGATGCAAGCGGAAACCGCCTGCGAGAATGGCTTGGGCTAACACGTGATGAATTTTACGATGCCAATAATATAGCAATTTTACCTATGGGCTTTTGCTACCCGGGTAGGGGGAAGTCGGGTGATTTACCACCGAGAAAAGAATGTGCCCCTGCATGGCGCGAGCAATTATTGGCTGCACTACCAAATATTGAGCTGACAATAGTGCTTGGTAAATACGCGCAGGCGTATCATTTACCAGAGACTAAAAAAATGCCACTTACGGAGTTAGTAAAATCGTGGCGTGAGTATTGGCCAAATTATTTAGTGCTTCCACATCCGAGTCCGCGTAATAATATATGGCTTAAAAAGAACCCATGGTTTGAACAAGATGTACTTCCAGAACTAGATAAGCACGTGGCTGCTATTTTAAATAAGTAATACTTCTAGTTATTGTAAAGGGGCGTTACAGTTAACTTAAAAATTAACACTCTAATTAAAAACAATAACAAACGAGGCTGTCTAATTTGAATGCATCTATATTAACTGAAGTAATACTTCCGCTCGCCCTTGCACTTATTATGTTTGGTATGGGTCTTGGGCTCACAACAACCGATTTTACTCGTTTATTTAAAAGCCCGCTTGGCATTGTCATGGGTTTAATAGGCCAACTTGTAGCAATGCCTTTATTAGCATTAGGGCTGTGTTATTTACTAAACCTACCAACGCCTATCGCTATTGGTTTAATGATATTAGCTGCTTGCCCCGGCGGTACTATGTCAAATGTAGTAAGCCAGCTTGCTAAAGCTAATTTAGCGCTTTCGGTAAGTTTAACAGCTGCCTCTACCGCAATTAGTATAATAACCACACCGTTTATTATTGGCTTTGCTATGAGTCAGTTTGCCCCAGCGGACGATGCTACTTTTTCTATTTTAACTACTTCATTAGGGCTATTTTTTATTACCTTAGTGCCAGTTGCTATAGGCATTTGGTTGCGTCACTTTAAAAGTGATTTTGCCATTAAAGCAGAGCCGTTTTTTAGACGCTTCTCGTTGTTTTTTATGCTTATGATGATTGCCGCACTAGTAATAAAAGAGCGCGATTTATTAGTTAGCTCATTTAACAACGTATTTTGGGCGTGCATAGCGCTTAATATTGGTTCAATGGTTGTTGGTTGGTTAATTGCTAAGTGTTCAAAATTAAATTTAACTGATTCGCTGACGCTTTCAATTGAGGTTGGAATTCAAAATGCATCGTTAGCTATTTTAATCGCTATTAGCTTTTTAAATAAACCAGAATACGCAGTTACCGGTGGCGTGTATGGCCTTGCCATGTTTATAGGACCACTGCTATTAATTGGCGGGTTAAAGCTTAAAAATAAACGTACCGCTAGGGCTGTTAACTAGGACTTTTAATTAGGGCATGTTGACCAAGTTACTTTAATTTATGGCTGCGGATAACGTAGCCTTAAACTCAAGTCTAAAAATACCACCAGTTAAATGTATGCTCTGCACTCATCGCGCCAACAAGTTGTAAGCTTATAAAACACTCTCAAGCTTGAATATTGCGCCAGGCGCTGAGCTTGCTCGCGCAAGGAGCGAAGCTTCTAATAACTAAGGCGCATTTTAGGATGGGATAAGAGTATAAGTAATACGGTGAAAATAGCGCCTCAAATATGAGGCGCTACTTTAAAACTTACTATTTGGTTTGCATGTTTTTAGCGCGTTCTTCTGCATCTATTAATGCTTGCGATTTAGGCGCGCGTTTTTTCTCTTCTATTTTGGGCTTTTCAGTTGAGTCAGGATCCCAGCTTGAGTCTAACGATAAGTTAGCAAATGGATTTTTACTGTCTGCTTTTTTAGGCTCACTTACTGGCTCATCAACTTGCGGTGTTGTTTGTGTTTGCTCAGGTGTTGCGCTTTGTTTTTTAGGCATCGGCTTTTCACCAGGTAATGGTGCATCTGGGTTAAATGTACGTACCTCTGGTTCTTTAAAGTCTTGCTCTGTTGTATATGTAGTCGATTGAGCGTCAGCTATTTGCTCTGGTGCGTGTAAATCTACAACCGGCTCACTCGCTGTTACTGGCTCAGGAGTACTAATAACCGGCTCTACAGTGTTATGTTCGGCTTCTATTGGCGCAGGCTCCGTTACTTGCGCTGTATGGGGCTTACGTTGTTTTTTTACAGGCTTTGCATCTGGATCAAAGTCGCGTACTTCTGGCTCATTAAAGCTGCTGGCATTTTTAATACGCTCTAAGGTTGTTTTGGCGGCGGCTTCAAACTCGGCTGTATTAGGCTCAGGTTTTTGCTTTACTTCGTTAAACGTAGCGGTACTTGTTTGCTCTAAAGTATCTGCTGGCTCTATTTGTGCAGGCTCAATTTCTCTTGTTTGCGATGATGTACCTACGTTGTTTTGCTCATCTGCAATTTGCGGTGGTGTATGTTCAATATCTGCATTTTGTGAAGTGTTCGTAGGCTCTAAAGGCTCTTCATTTGCCTCTACGCTGCTCTCAACTGGTTTATTATTTTGTGTTACTTCGTTGATGAAGACAGGCTCAATCTCTGGCTCTTTTGTTGTTTGTACTGGCTTTGTTGCTTTAATTTCAGGTTTCACTGGCGTAGCAATTTTTTCTGATTCAACTTCAGGTGGAGGCGCCATAGTAGGTTCTGCCATCGCTTTACTTTGTTTTGCACGGCGCAGGCGCACGACTATCATAGCGCCAATAAGTACCACTATAACAAGTATTAAAGTGGGTAAAAGTAATGAGCTTGTGCTTTGTGCTGCACTTTGCGGTGCAATAACTGGCGCTGGTTTAGTTAACACAGGTGCTGGTTTTACAGGTACAGGCTTTTCAAGCGTAGGTTGCACGCTTTGCTTTGGCGTCGCTGGTTGTAGTTGCTTTATTGCGGCTTCGCTTTTTTGTTCTGTAACTACTTGCTCGGGTACTGCTGTTGTTGGCTGTGCATCAATTACTATTTCGTTACTATTGGTATTTAGCTGATCGTTAATTTGTTGTTTTTGATCATCAGTTAAATTAAGTGTTTGCTCATTGATGCTATCTTTAACAGCTTCTTCAGTGGGTTCAATTACAGGGGCAGGTTCAACAATTTTAGGTTGTGGCTGAGTAATAATGGCTGGCTCTGGCTCTATTATCTGTGGCTTTGGTTGTGCTTGAATTTCTTTTGGCTTATTACAGTTGTTTTTGTAATCACGCGCTGCCTTACGATATTTTTGACTCGCTTTATTATTACTATTTTGCTGCATTTCTTGTTTAATTAAAATGCACATAGCTTCGTTGTATGCAGCACTTTGCGCACTATAAAATAGGGCAAAGCAAAGGGTAAATCTAATTAGTTTTGATATCATAAAGTTATGCGCGCTTAAATATTAATAGTTTGATTTTAAGCGCAAAATTGAAAATTATCCAGAGTAATACGACTAATCGATAACCATAAGGCTGCGATATTCATCGTAAGCAAATTGGTCTGTCATACCGCTTATATAATCTTGAATTAATCTACAACGATAATAAAATTCATACGCTGCAAAGTGATCGGGCTCTTCTTGCATCGCATCTATTGCGTGTTGGTAACTATTTAAGTGCTTTTTAGAGAGCTTTTTTACAAGTCGCGACTCAATTAATAAACGTGAATCGCCATTTAGTGCACGCTTAAAGTCATCCTTGTTTAGTAGCAGTAATGGTTTATAGCAATCGAGCAAACCATTAATTATGCGATACCCTTGTAGCTCTAATTTTTCGACTTCTTTGTTTGAAAATACATGCTCAAGTGCCACTTGCTTTAGCATTTTGGTTACAGCGTGTAGATGGCTCCTATCTTCTAAAAGTGCTTGGTTAAAATCGCCATGATAAATAGGTTCTATGTTCTCAATAAAGCGTTTTGCAGCATGTCCAACTAGCGGATGTAAAAGTGCTACGCGCAGGTATATAAAAAATTCGCTGTTAAAGTTATACGGTTGTGCTTTGGCGCGCTCATGTGCGTAGTCAACTGCTTTATCTACAAAAGTTTGGTGATCTGTGTCGTCTATTGTTAGGTTTATGAGTGCTTTTTTATAATGACTTTTAAGCTGTGTACATAAGAATTCGGTGCTTATGATCCCTTTTTCAACAGCATCCTCTATATCGGCTAGGCAATACGAAATGTCGTCGGCGGCTTCCATTATATAACTTGCTGGATGGCGGCAGTAAGGCTCAATAGTGAGCTCTTTTTGTAGTGCTTCAACAAAGTTTTTTTCGCTGTAGTAGTAACCTACTTTTTTCATTAGGTAGTTTTTATTTTGCGGTATATCTTTTGTATCAAGCCCTGCAGGTCGAGTGTATTTTAAAATACCAGCACTTTGGCTATAAGTTAAATTAAGCGTTTGCAACGAATGAATTATACGTATGCCTTGAGCGTTGCCTTCAAAGTTACAAATATCAAGCGCAAGGTGTTTAAAAACAACACCTATACCGGTATTGGGCTCTTTGCAGCGCTCGGGTGTTACGCTTGCTAGGTTGTTATTAAACCAGTGGTTTATTGCAGCTTCGCCAAAATGTCCAAACGGTGGGTTGCCTATATCGTGCATTAGGCAGGCCATTTCTACTAAGCTTTCTAGGGGGCGTTCTAGCTCGGTTAAGCCGTAATCTTTTTGTTGTTGGTAGCTTAAATTTGCAAAAATACGTTGCACTATAAAACGACCAACCTGTTGTACCTCAAGCGAGTGAGTTAAGCGCGAACGAACAGCTGCGTTACGCTCAAGCGGAAACACTTGTGTTTTTTGCTGAAGCCTGCGAATAGCGGCACTGTTAATAATACGGCCACGGTCGCTTTCTAGCGCCATTTGTAAGTTGGAGGTTGTGCGATACATTCGTGCTGGCGTTATTTTTTTACTAAAATCTATGGTCATCTTTATACTTATCCTTTTTACAATTGATGACTGGCATAGTTTTTAGCACATAGTCATTTGTCTTTAATATACAGGGTTTAATCTATCAGTTTGTATCATAAAGTAACAACTTGCTTTAAAATAATTTTTTGAGTAATTGTTGTGCATTTATAGGTGTTTATAATGAAACAGTGGATTTTAAAGGCAGTATCAATTTGCCTAATGTTAGGAATGAACAGCGCATTTGCTGCAAAAGAGCAAACTGTGGTGCTTGTATCAATTGATGGCCTGCGTTGGGATTATATTGAAAAACACGGCGCGCCAAATTTAAAAGCAATGGCCGAGCGCGGTGTTCGCGCACAAAAACTAATACCTGTTTATCCAACTAAAACGTTTCCTAACCATATTTCTATTATTACGGGCTTACTGCCGGTAAACCATGGCATTGTTGATAATAGCTTTTGTGATAAAGCGCGTAAAAACGACTGTTACAGCATGGGCAAAGCATTGGGCGATAGCACTTGGGTGAAGGGGATTCCGCTTTGGAATTTAGCAAAAATGCAGGGGCTTAAATCGGCTACTTATTTTTGGCCTGAGTCAGATGCATTATTTAACGGCATGACACCAGATTACTTTTATCACTATTCTAAATACAGCGATTACCAAAGCCGTGTTGATCAAATTATTCAGTGGTTAAGTTTACCAAAAGCACAGCGCCCACGTTTTATTGCGAGTTACTTTTCGCTAGTTGATAGCATGGGTCATGAGTTTGGACCAGACGCACCACAAACGCGAGATGCAGTTAAACAGCTTGATGAATTAATGGGGCAATTACAAACTCGCTTAAGTAAATTAGAGCAAGAGGTAAACTTAGTTATTGTCTCGGATCACGGTATGGCGAGTATAGATCCAGATAAAAGCATTGATGTAACCACACTGCCTCAAGATGAAAACTTTTTAGTTAAAAACACCGGTCCACGTTTACTCATATACACTCAACCCGATGCAATAAATGCGGATATAGCCGGCTATAAAGCTCGTTTACAAAAAGCAGCAAACGGTCGTTATACAGTATTAACTGACGAGCAGTTAGCAGCGTATCATTACAATAAAGGCACTCGCGTAGGCGATATTGTGGTGCAAACTACAGCGCCAGCGGTATTTACCAATGGTAAAAAACCAACCTATTTAGGGACTCACGGTTATGCATATACCGAGGATATGGCAGCATCATTTATTGCTGTAGGCCCTGCATTTAAACAAGGTATAAGCCTTAAAGAAGTGAGTAACCTTGATATTTACCCAGTACTTGCAAAAGTGATGGGGCTTAAATTGTTAAACAAAGTAGATGGCAATGGTAAAACATTAATGCCAGCAATTAAGCAAAAAGTGGTTGTGCATTAGCTTAATTTATAAGAGCGCGTAAGCGCTCTGCAGGGAAGAACATGTTAAAACTTTAAAGTGGGCTATTTAGCCCACTTTTTTACTGCGCTACTTATTTAAAGTTAGCAATACTTGTTTTTGTAGCAGTAACCGTGCGAATTGCATACGCTTGGTTTGTAATACCAAATGCAATACCGTTTACGCTCCAGTTAGGGTTAGAGAAGTAATCGTACTGAGTTGCGCTACCGTAAACGTGCGGGTAAGCCATTATACTTGCAAACTCATTTTGTACGCCATGACCCATGCCATCTACATATACACCGCCAGATGTGTCACCTTGTTTGCGTGAATGCGCTAAACCTTGGTTATGACCAAGTTCGTGTACAAATGTAGTTGCACCACAATCAATTGCAGTGATTGAGTACATACGGCTGCTCATTGAGCTATATAGATTGCCATTAGTGCCTTGGCCAACCCACGCTAAACCACATGAAATAAGCCCATTGCCAGCACTTTGGCCAGTACCTAATACGGCAATCATGTCGGCTTTCCAATCGCTGCGTAAACCATCTACGTAGCTGCTATTTGTAACCGAATCTAACCAATCCTCAGACGGCGTTACTGCGTAGTCACCTAAGTTTTGTTTGCCAGCTAAGCGTAGTGTTATATCAACGCCATTTTGGCTATATACCTGATTACTAAAAGCAATTAGTTGATTTATTTTAGTGTCAATATTGCTAGTTGCAGCAGCTGATTGGTCGGTATATAAAATACCGATATCGATTGTTTCTGCTTGTGCAACACTTGCTGCACATAATGCCGCAGCCAGTGCGGTTGTTGTGATTACTTTTTTCATTATTGTATTTCCTTACTCTTGTTGTGGTTGGAACTTGTTTTTAACTTGGTTGAGCTCATAAAAAGCAGACACACTAAAGCTGCTTTATAGTGCGGCTTTAGTTGTTTTTTATATTTTGATTATTGGTTAGCCATCAATTTTTGGTGCAAATATATCGATGCTTTTATCTGATTTGGGCTTTGGTGCGGTTACTTCATGCTCTATGTGGCTTTTATATAAATCGCGTTTTGCTGCAATCCATCCGTACTTACCTTTACTTTCGAATACATAGTTGCCAGAAGGTGCAGTAAATTGGCCATATACGGCATCTTTACCTACCGTTAAAACGGTATTATGCATGCGGCCATCAACACCCACTATTTTGCCAAATATGCTCTTATCGCCATTTTCAGACTCAACCACATTAGTCACTTCTGCGGTGAATGTTTCGGCTGTTTGCGGAATAGCTAAATCAAAATTTTCGCCAGTTTCTAAAGCCTGTAAAGAATTTAAATCAAACTCAATGTAGGCTTCGTTATGTAAGTCGGTAGGTAAAACTTTTGCGTTTATAAGCACTTGCTTTGCTTTGTCGGATAGGCGATTTACGGCATCAAATTCTTCAAACGGTAAATTGTTGTCAGGGGCAACAATGGGTTTAACGGTAATTGGATCTTTACTCATATCAATAGGTGCAGGGGGATGTGTATTGCGCGTTTTTTGTAAATCAATAGGAACAAAATCAATAGCAACAGGCGCGATAGGTTCGCCCGTTTCATCTGCATTAAAAAATAGCCCATAAACTGCAAATGCCGATAATGGTATAGCAATTAGTAAGACGACAGATCTCTTCATTTGTTTCTCTTTTAGTGTTTTTAGTTAACTGTTTGTTACGTTTTATATTATTAAATGGATTAGATCAAGATAATAAATGTAACCGAAAAGAATTAATTCTAAATTTCATAATTCCTTATAAAATATAAGGATATTTATTTTTGGTGTGTTTTTTGCTCTTTTTAGTATTGGTTTTTAGTAGTGTTTACGCGGGCTTTGGCGCAGTTACAGGTACTTGTTTGTTTAGTTAAATACAATGGTTAAAAGTGACTTTTTGACGTTAATTACAATGAAAAATAAAAAGTGAATTTATTTCACCTTTTGTAAACCAATCGCTAATTGCAATGTAATTATTGGGCACGTATGTTGTGTGCTGCATAAATGCATTACGAGGAATTTATGAAGGTGTCTGATCAGTTGCTTAACCGAATTACAGCAGGACTTGTGGCTGTAATTATTGGTTTTTCGAGTTCTATTGCATTAATTTATCAGGTAGTGATAACCCTTGGTGGTACGCCCGATTTAGTAGCTAGTTGGATTTTAATGCTCGGTTTAGTGATGGGCACAACGTCAATTGGTTTATCGTACTATTACAAAGTACCTGTTTTAATTGCGTGGTCTACCACGGGAGCTGCATTACTTATTTCAAGTGCCCAAGGGTATAACTTAAATGAGGCTATTGGCGCGTTTATGCTCAGTGCATTGCTCGTGTTTTTGTCGGGGGTTACGGGCTGGTTTGAAAAAATAATGAACCGTATTCCAAGTGAGCTTGCATGCGCCATGTTGGCCGGCGTGCTTGTTACCTTTGGTATCGATGTGTTTAATTTTATGAACGACATGCCTTTAGTAATTGGCTTAATGGTCGTTATGTACTTTATTGGTAAACGCTTTTTTGCCCGCTTTGCTATGTTAAGCGTGCTTATTATAGGTGTATTACTCGCTTGGCAAATGGGCCATATTGATACCAGCGCGCTGCACTGGAAAATGAGCGAATTTGCTTATATTGAACCCGCTTTCCACTTGCAAGCATGTATTAGTATAGGTTTACCACTTTATATAGTTACCATGACTTCGCAAAATTTACCGGGTATTGCGGTTTTAAAAGCACATAAATATAAAGCGCCTATATCTGCATCTCTTAATGTTACTGGCTTTGTAAATATGCTTAGCGCTCCTTTTGGAGCCTACTCTATTAATTTAGCCGCGATTACCGCAGCTATATGTATGAGTGATGAGGCGGATAAAAATCATGATAAACGTTATTGGGCGAGTATAGCGGCTGGCGTATTTTATATTTTAATGGCGTTGTGCGCAGCTACATTAGTTGGCTTGGTAGCAAGTTTACCACAGGCACTTATTTTAGCTTTGGCGGGCATTGCGCTATTTGGCACCATTGCTAATAGTTTGCAGCAAGCCCTTAGTAGTACTGAATATACTGAGGCCGCAATAGTCACTTTTTTAGTAACTGCATCTAACTTAACATTGCTCTCAGTAGGGTCTGCTTTTTGGGGGGTTATAGCGGGTGTGCTAACGCTTATTATCACCAGGAAAGACTAAAAACTGTGAATATGTAAAGCGAAATTATTGCTCATATAGATGATTAAAATAGTTTAACCACGCTTATTAAAAAGGCTGCAATTGCAGCCTTTAGTTTTACAAACAGAGTTTACCTAATCATAAGTATGATGGCGAGTTACGCTAAACCGATTAAGTATATGGTGCATAACATACACAACACATAAGCTTAAGATTATAGCCACAGATACCGAACTAAACCGGTACATTGCACTATAAACAAGATCTTGGCCTGGCCCGAGTGAATTTCCAAACAAAATACCAAATGTAGTCAATACACCAAAACCAATACCAGGTATGCCTCCGCCTAAAATATGAAAGCGCGCAAAAACAAACGAAAGTATCCATAAAATAGCCATCGGAAAAAGTAAAAAATCAGAGTGACTATACAAAAATAGTTGCGATAGTAACGCTGCATTACAGCCTATAAGCGTTCCAATTGCTCGCTGCCAACCGGCCATACCTGCGGCTTTCCAGCACAACGAAAATAAAATAAGCACAGAAGCTGCCTGCGCAGATATTGAGTCTTGTAAATCAAGAACCTGAAAAACAACAAAAGAGAGCGTAGCCACGGTTGAGCATAACAATACCTCATGGCGAATACTTTCTTTTGCTTTAGCTGGCATTACTCGCCCGGGCCTTGCGGTTACATCAGGGAATAGGCCATGCATTAATGCTCCAATAATAACGGTTAAAAATATAGCCAAACCATTAGTCAAGATTAACGGATAAATACTGCTTCCTTGAGCAACATAGCTGGAAAAATGTAGCTGAATAGAAAGGCTGATCACGCCTAAAGCGCCAAATAAAAAGGCACTACCGCTACTCATTTTATGAAATAAAAAGCAGAAAACACCAAACACTAACAATGTCATAACGACTGGCAAGTGAGAAAACAATCCCTGCATTATCAGCACTATAAGTGCGCTAAATGCAGCAGATGCTATAAATTGATTTATCAGCCCACGACTTAACGTAGGTACCATGCCCAATATCAACATAGGATAAACGGTAAAAAATATACCATTGGGCCAGTTCATTAATTTACTAATAGTAAAGCCAAGGGTACACCCACCTGCAATGCGCAGTGCTTGGCGAAGGCCATTGGAGTCTAATTGTGGGCCTTGGCTAACAATTTGAGTCATAAAGCCTCCATTAATAAATGTAGTGTAACCAGCTAATAAACCTGATTTGTGCAGAGCCAAACCATTGCCCAATTGTTGATTCTGGTAATAATTGTACTGTTGCACGTGAGCCACTAGGCATGTTTGCTATTAAGTCTTGATGATTTATCAGCTTTAAGTGAATGCGTTGACGCTGTGCATCACGCACCCAGCGATTACTGGTTTCTGTTGTACTTAGTAAACCATTAGCACTAAGTTGACCACTGCTAACGCCTGCTTCAAATGTTTCAAGTATTGCGTCGTAAACTTCACCTGGGCGGCTATCAAATACTACGCGCGCTTGTGTGCCTTGCTTCATATTTGAGAGTGACTTTTCTCTAAAGTCGGCAACTAAATCTGCCTTTTTAGCGACAATAGCTAATAACGGGCTGCCTGCAACTGCGTATGCGCCGTTTAATAACTGTAAGTTAGCAACTACGCCGTCACTTAATGCGCGCACTTTTGTGTAGGATAAATTTAGCTCAGCTTGCGCTAACTGGTTTGCAGCGTGGCGCATGGCTAAGTTTTTGTTACCTGAGTCACCTCTAGCTAAAACCGCTTCAGCTAACTGCGCTTCAAGGGCTGCAACATTTGCTTTACTCGCTTCAAAATTAGCACGAATGCTTTCAAGTTCTTGCTCCGATATAGACTTTTGCTTATAGAGCTTTTCGCCTCTGCTTTTTAATAGTTTTTGCTCATGCTGTTTAGCGTTTGCAGCACTTATTTGTGCCTCAAGCGCTTTAACATTGGTATCAAGGCGTTTATTTTGTAATTTGGCATCATCAAGGGCGAGTTGAGCTTGTTCTTTAGCTAAATTATATGGGCCTTCATCGATACTAAATAATATATCGCCTGCTTTAACTGATTGGTTATTACTAACTTGCACACTAGTGACTCGGCCACTAATTTGCGGTGATATTTGCACAACAGGGTGATAAACACGTGCTTGTGGTGTCACAGGCAAAACCATATCGGCCACTAAATAGTAAATAAATACTAAGATAAACCCTATGAGAGAAAACCTTACATAGCGTGCAAACTTTTGATCCGGTGTCATTTTTAGCCTTACTTATTAACTTGAATACATTTAAGGGCGTTTTGCTCCATTTTGATCAAACCAAATGCAATCGCATCTAGTTGCTCAACAGATAAACCGCTGTATAACTGATTTTTTATATCGGAAATAGTCTCTTGCAATGAATGTAAAATGGCATCACCTTGCTCAGTAAAATAGAGTCTTTTACTGCGCTTATCATGTTTGTCTACACGGCGAACGATTAACGATTGTTCCTCTAATTGCTTAAGCGTACGAGTCAATGAAGGCATTTCTATCCCTAAGCTATTAGCAAGTTCAAGTTGTGTTAGTCCCTCACCACGCATACTAATATGCATTAGTGCAGTCCAGCGCGATTGAGTAAGCCCTAAAGGCTCAACCGCAATGGTTACCGCTTCGCGGCATAAACGATGAACTCGGCCCATATTACCGATAACTGTTAAATCGAGTGTTTCGTGAAAAGGTTTGTGTGTAGGCATAGCCACCCCAACATAGTTAGCAAGCTAACTATTTTATCATTACTTAGCTTGCTAAGTAAATATGTGTAAGTGCGGGAAGTAGCAAAATATTTGCTAAACCTCACTTGTAAAAATGGTGAGGTTTAGCAGGAGTTTAAAAGTTAAGTAAATTAGCTGGGGAGTATTGATCGGTAAGTACTTTTGTATCTGCGGGCCAATCTTGATCGTTTTTAGTAAATTGCATAAATTGGCTAATCGCTTTTATGTCTATACCGTATTTTACTAATTTAGGGGCGAGAGCATTTACACGCGTGTTAATTTGCGCTTCGCTCGGCATTGATTTAAGTCCCGCTAAAATAATACGATTACTACGATTTTCGCGACTTACATTTATAAAGTCGCCAAATACAGCGTGGTAAGTTGCCGACTCATGTTCATAAAGTTTACTACTTGAAAACGTATTTGCAGCTATAACGCCGCCTTCGGCTAATACGCTTTGTACTTCTTCAAAAAACTCTTTAGTAAGCAAATGCTCCGGAATATAGTCGCCGTTAAATGCATCCAAAATAATCCAATCGTACTTTTGTTTTTTAATTGCGGCACGTTTTATAAAAATACGGCCATCTTGCACGCTTGATGTCACTAAATCGTTTTCTATAAAGTTAAAGTAATCGCGTGCAACTTTAGTTACTGCAGGATCTATTTCAACATTATGAATTTTTGCAGTGGGGTATAGCTCATGAATAACGTTAGAAAGCGTACCGCCTCCTAATCCTATAATAAGTACATTTTTAGGATTATCGGCTACTAAAAGGCTCGCAAAAGTAAGTTTAGTGTAATTAAAAACAAGTTTGTCGGGATTGTTTTTATACATACAGCTTTGGCTTGTTTGGCTACTTTTAGTATTAAATTTAAGGCAACGTAAGTCGCTCGTTTCTTCAACAATAATATTGCGATAAAGCGAGCGCTCTTCGTGGATAACTTTACTGCACGCAAAACCCGAAAATGCAATTAACGGCAGTAGTAAATATTTAAGCATGAGCAAGCTCCTTATTATTAGCCAAGGTATTAATTACAATCGCGACTAAACCCAGTGACCCAAGCGTTAGAGCAAAGGCGCTAATAATAGTATTTACGTCAAACGCGAGTACAAAATAAAACGAGGTAATTATAGTACCCAGTGCACTGCCAAGCGTACTTACAAAGTATAAACGCCCAGCCACTTGGCCGCTTTTATCGCTATCTGTTACCAGTAAGCGCACAGAGTAGGGCGAGATCATGCCTAAAATAACGGTAGGTATAAAAAATAGTGCGGTTGACGCCAAGAGTGAGCCGTAGCGGCTATCTTCAATATGGGTAAATATAAATTCCATTATTGGCTGCGAAAATAATGTAATAGGCACCACCATAATGCTGGCTATTAAAAATATTAAACCATATTTGGTAAGTGATGCATTTTTAGTGCTGAGTTTACCGCCAAGTAAATACCCAAAAGATAAACTAAGCATAAATACTGTAATTATACTGCCCCAAATATGTACGCTACTACCAAAAAAAGGGGCGAGAATTCTCCCTCCTAAAAGTTCAATCCCCATAATGCAAAAACCGCTGCAAAAAGCTAAAAAGTAAATTAACGCGTTTGTTTTTATGCTCATGTAATTATCGTTATGTAACTTAAGTAGAACACTATACTAACGTGATGACACGGCAGTCGCTAGTGCATTAATTAATCGCTCAGTGATTTTTTAAAAAGAAGTTTTGTTATAAAGTAACACATGCTACAATTTTGTTATACTATAACACTTGCTTAGTTAATCAATCACATGAAGTACTCTTTAATTTATTTAGCCTGCCTAGGAATTAGTGCGCCCAGTATTGCGCAAGATCAAAAAGAAGAAATCGAAAAAATATCTGTCACTTATAAACAAGCTTATCGCGGTGATATTCCTCAAAAGCAAATGCCACAATCTATAGTTAGTATTAATAGTGCTGAGCTTAATAAAAAAGGAATTACTCAACTACAAGATGCGCTTGATTTTTCAGCTAGTATTTCACGTAAAAACAATAGCGGTGCATTGTGGGATAGCTTTTCTATTCGTGGCCTTTCGGGTAACGAAAACATGCCATCGGGCTATTTAGTTAATGGCTTTAGCGGTGGGCGTGGTTTTAGCGGCCCGCGTGATGTATCTAACATTGATTACATTGAAGTACTAAAGGGCCCAGGTTCAGCACTTTATGGGCGATCAGAGCCAGGCGGGACTGTAAATATTGTAACTAAAAAGCCACAGTTTGATTCACAGGGTGAGCTAAAACTAAGCTTAGGTAGCGACAGTTTTAATCGCGTTGAAGGCGATTACACCAGCGGCATTAACGATACCACCGCGTTTAGAATAAATGGCGCATGGCAAGATAGTGACAGCTACCGCGATGAGGTGTACACCAATAAAAAGGTGATTACGCCGTCTATTTATCATCAAATAAACGCATCGACCAGTGTAACATATGAGTTTGAGTATGTTGATTTAGCTCAGCTATTCGACCGTGGTGTTGTCGTACTCGATAACGATTTTGACACCCTACCAAGCTCGCGCTATTTAGGTAACCCAAACGATGGAGACACGCAGGTTTACTCTCGAGGCCATCAAATTACGTTAAATCACGATATTAACGAGGAATGGTCACTCGTTGTAGGTGCAAATTATCGAGACTCTAGCTTAACGGGTTTTTCGTCAGATGCAGAACTTGCACCGTCACGCCAATCGTTATTTGACGATGGCCGCACACTTACCCGCCAGCAGCGCTATCGCGACTACGAAGTAGAAGATTTAAGCGTAAAGTTTGAAGTTAGTGGAAGTTTAGATACAGCCGGCATTTCGCATCATTTATTAATAGGTATTGATGCATATAAATACGATTTGCGCACAGCGCTTTCTCGTTATCGTGGCGGTAATGGCACTTATACTATTGATATTTTTGAGCCTGATTATTCTGGTGAACGTCCTGCTGTCTCGCTACTTTATGAAAATGATGAAGAGCAAAACGCTTACGGTATTTACATTCAAGATCAAATGGATATCACTGATAAGTTTAAACTTTTACTTGGTCTTAGATTTGATAGCGTAGACCAAGATATTTTAGAAACCAACAGCGGTGTGTTTTCAACCAGTTCTGAGAGCCAAATAAGCCCACGCGTTGGCGTAGTGTACGAACTAAATAATACAATAACCTTTTACAGCAGTTACTCTGAAGGCTTTTTACCACTGAGCGGTACTGATGCAAACGGCGACCCGTTTGGCTTTGAATACAGTGACTCGTTTGAAGTTGGCGCTAAGTTTGAGTACTTAGGCATAAACGGTACTGTGGCATTTTTTGATGCTTCTAAAAGTAATATGTTAGTGGCAGACCCTGTAAACGTTGGTTTTTCGGCTCCCATTGGTAAAGCTGATAGCAAAGGGTTTGAGCTTGATTTAAATACCTATATTACCGATGCAACAGCATTTAACTTATCGTACGCCTATATAGATGCCACCACAGCAAACGACATTATTAATGCCGATTGGGGCGTGCCAATAGAAAAAGGCAGCCCACTGGTAAATGTACCAAAAAACAATCTAAACCTTACACTTAGCCATCAAACAGCATTAATGGGTAAAGAGCTTGAATTTGGTGCAAGTTACCAATATACCAGCAGCCGCCTAGGTGATGCCGCAGATTTGAGCTTTAGACTACCAAGTTACCAATTGGTCGGCCTGTTTGGTCAATTAAATCTAACAGATAAAACAGAGCTAAATGTGAGTATTAATAACATTTTTAATGAAGACTACGCTCAAAGTAGTTACAACGCTTTGTGGGTTTATCCGGGGGCGCCTACGCAATTTAAAATGTCGATAGCTTATAATTTTTAATAGCTTAGCTTATTAAGCTTTTAAACAGTTTTCATCCTGAAGCGTCTTAATTTAATAATTAAGGCGCTTTTTTATTTAAATTAAGGTTTCTTAAGTTTTCTTTAAGTTTCGCTCGCTAAGTTACAAGCATACACTTTATATGAGCGATGTTTATGCAATTAGCACACCTACCTTCATCACCCGTTTATATTCAAAATAACTCACGCTTTGTGAGTGCTCGCGTTAATGATGAGCATAGAAGTGCGTTAGAAAACACAGTTAAAGAAGGTTTTTTAGTCGCTTATAACGCCACGCTTACCTCTTTTATGCCATTACTTTGCCAATACACGACAAACGAAGGGCAATGCACTTTGGGTTTAAGGCAAGCAACAGCTCCTCTATTTATAGAGCAATACTTAGCACAGCCCATTGAGCATTTTTTACCTGAGAACACACAGCGTAATAAAGTATTTGAGCTTGGCAACCTATGCTCTACACATCGCAAAGCAACGCTTGGGCATTTTATTGTTGTTAATGAAGCCCTGCAAAGTGTAGGAGCAAAACATTTAGTATTTTGCGCCACTAAAAAAGTACGTGCACTGCTGCGCTTATTAGGCGTTAACTGCACTGAAATTGCTGTGGCAAACAGTTTTGTTGTGGAGCATCCGCTAAGTTGGGGAAGTTACTACGCTAATCAGCCTACCGTATGCGTTGTGAGTTTAGAGCAAGCTCACCAACAGGTATTAAATACCCCAATGCTTTATAGTTTGATGCAGCAAAATCACTCAAATATCAATTCTTTGGTAAATGCGTTGGTGAATGTATGAATTACTATAATACCCATGCAATATCGCCATTAATTATTGCCCACAATAAAGAGCAAACACTTGAAATTAACGTGGATGAGTTTAATCAGCAAATACAAAAAGTAGTAAAAATACTACAAAGTTTTAACGGCAAATGTATCGCTTATAAGCTCGATAATACGCCAGCTTGGCTTGTTATTGATGCCGCTACTGCAGTTTCTAGTAAAGTGGCTGTGCCAATTGCTCACTTTTTTAGTGAACAACAAACTCAATATGTACTAGGGCAATGCGGCGCTAATGTATTTATGAGCGACACGCTAACCCCTGTATTTGGGGAGCCGACTGCATCAATTACTTTATTTGAGTGTTACACATTATATATTTACGAAATCGTTGTAGCTAAACCCGTCAGTTATTTTCCAGATACTCAAAAAGTAACATTTACGTCAGGATCGACTGGGCAACCAAAAGGCGTGTGTTTATCTGCAAAGAGTCAAATGCAGGTAGCTCAATCTCTGTGCGATAAAATTAATATTAAAAAGCCTGTGCATTTATGTTTATTGCCGCTTGCTGTATTGCTTGAAAATATAGCCGGTGTGTATGCCCCTTTAAAAAGTGGCGGTACAGTGCATTTAATGCCGTTAAATGAATTAGGCTTTGTTGGTACTGCATTAAAACAGCCCGCACAGCTTATAGCTGCGATTGATAAAGTTAAGCCAAATACGCTTATTTTAGTGCCTGAACTATTAGCATGCTTAGTTACTTTTGCAGAAGATGGGTGGCAACCGCCTAGTTCGTTACAGTTTATTGCCGTAGGTGGTGCGCTTGTCAGCGAAATGCTAATAGTAAAAGCACGTAGCTTAAACTTACCGGTGTACCAAGGTTATGGGCTGTCTGAGGCGGCATCTGTCGTTAGTTTAAATACACCCACAAACGATAACATCCATAGTGCCGGCTCTGTGTTACCTCATATTCAAACCAAAATTGAAAATGGCCAGCTTTTTATAAAAGGCGATTTGTTTTTAGGTTACTTAAACCATCAACCTCACAACAAAGACCAGTGGTATGCAACCGGTGATCTAGTAGAGCAGCGTCAAAATACTTTATTTATTAAAGGCCGATTAAAAAACCTAATTATTACCAGCATGGGTCGTAACATCAGTGCCGAGTGGCCTGAATCACTATTACTCAGTCAAAGCGGTATTTTACAAGCCGTTGTGTTTGGTGAGGGGCGACCTTTTCTCAGTGCCATTATTTACGCCGATACAAAGCTAAGTAACCCAGTGTTAGCGCAGTACATTAAGACAATTAATAAACAACTACCCGACTATGCACGAATTCAAAAGTGGCATCGTTTAGCTGCCCCATTAAGTGTGCAACAAGGATTATTAACCACAAATAATCGCCCAAAACGAGATGCCATAAGTAAGCAGTACCATGCTGTGTTTGATCAATTTTACCGACTTGGAGAAGTAATTAATGAGTGATTTTTTTAACACCCTTAAAGAGCAAACTAAACAAGAGCAAAACTATCTGCTTGCAGCGCCTATTATTCAGCGTGTTTTTAAAGGCGAAGCATCACTTGAAGAATACGCCTCGTTTTTAGCGCAAGCGTATCATCATGTTAAGCATACTGTGCCATTAATGATGTCGGTTGGTGCACGATTAACCGACGATCAAGAATGGCTGCGCGAAGCCGTCGCAGAATATATTGAAGAAGAGATTGGTCATCAAGAGTGGGTACTTAATGACATTGCAGCCTGTGGTTTTGACAAAGAAACAGTACGGTGTAGTCAGCCGCAATTTGCTACCGAAATGATGGTGTCGTATGCGTACGACTCCATTGCACGTAAAAATCCGTTGAGCTTTTTTGGCATGGTGCATGTGCTTGAAGGCACTTCTATAGCGCTTGCGGATGGCGCCGCTTCAAACATTGCAAATGCTGTGGGCTTACCTAAAAAAGCATTTAGTTATTTAACCTCTCACGGCGCACTTGATATAGAGCATGTAAAGTTTTTTGAAAACCTAATGAACCAAATAACAGACGAGGCGGATCAGCAAGCCATACTTCATGGTGCAAAGCGCTTTTATCGTTTATACGGCGATATATTTCGTGGACTCGATGACGAACCATTTTTTAAAGCACGTGTACAAGGCAAATTGGCATGAGTAGTTCTTTGTGTGTGCTCACTGGTGCAACAGGCGGAATAGGGCAAGCGATTGCTAAAGCCCTATATGCAAAAGGGTGGAAGTTACTACTTGTAGGGCGAAATACCCAAGCCCTTGAAAAACTGAGCCGTGCATGCCCAGACAGTGAAATATTTACGGGCGATTTAACCGACGATACAGCACGTATTAACCTAGCAATAAAAGCCAAGCAACTCGGCGGCGTTAAATTACTTATTAATAACGCCGGTATAAATACAATGCAAAGCCTTGAGCACACAAGTAATGAGCAAATAGATAATATGCTCATTACTAATCTGTCGGTGCCTATTAAATTATGCCAGCTATTTTTAGGGCAGTTAGCGTATACCAAAGGCACCATTGTTAACGTGGGATCATCGTTTGGCAGTATTGGCTACCCGTTTCAAACGCTTTATTGCGCCAGTAAATTTGGCTTACGTGGCTTTACAGAAGCGTTATCACGTGAGTTGAATGGTTCAGGCGTTAAAGTGACCTATTTAGCACCAAGAGCAACAGATACATCCATTAATAGCAGTAAAGCGCGGGCAATGAATAAAGAGCTCGGCAATAAAATGGACTCGCCAGAATTAGTTGCTCAAGAGTTATTAGCTCTTATAAGTTCAAACCAAACAAGGCGCTTTATTGGTTTTCCTGAAAAATTATTTGCACGCATAAATGGCGTATTCCCAAGCGTTGTTGATAACGCTATTGCAAAGCAACTTCCTAAAATTAAACGTTTTTTAAGTTAACAAACACACAAAGGCAAAATTATGTATAAATTTACACTCGCATTTTATTTAATACTAACCTCTGTATTTGCAACTGCAGTACACGCAGATGAAGCGCAAGACTTAACCGATATTCAACAAAAGTGGGCAATTGCTAATTACGAACTTGAAGACGATGCGCAAATAGACGCGTTTACGCAACTGAGTGAGCAAAGCGCATTATTTGTTAAAAACTATCCAAGCTCAGCGCAAACACATATTTGGAATGGCATTGTGTTAGCTAGTTTTGCTGGCGCAAAAGGGGGCTTGGGCGCACTTGGTTTAGCAAAAGAAGCAAAAGCGTCACTCGAAAATGCACTCTCGATTGATGGCACTGCACTCAATGGCTCCGCTTACGCAAGCCTTGCAACGCTTTATAGCAAAGTACCTGGCTGGCCAATTGGTTTTGGTGATGATGACAAAGCTGAAAAATTATTTAAACAAGCGCTCGCTTTTAATCTCGAAGGCATTGATACTAATTACTTATACGGTGAATACTTGTATGATGAAGGCGATTATAAACAAGCTAAAGCGCGACTACTTGTAGCACAAGCTGCTGGGATTCGTGATACTCGGGCAAAAGCAGATAAATATCGTCAACAAGCAATAAGTCAGTTATTGGCAAAAGTAGATAAAAAATTAAAAAGATAAACACATAATGCATTTATTACTCGTTGAGGACGATCATTTAGTGGCGCAAGGGCTTATTCGCTCTTTGCGCCAAGAGGGCTACAGCGTAGAGCACAGTGGCACTGTAAAACATGCCTTAGAGTGCCTTTCTAGTGGTGATATTGAGCTTGTTATTCTCGATTTAGGATTGCCTGATGGCGACGGCTCGCAAGTTTTAAAGCATATTAAAGCACAAAAAAAAGTAATACCGGTGGTTATTTTAACTGCTCGCGGCAGTATTGACGACAAAGTCCAAGGGCTCGATATGGGGGCAGATGATTACCTTGCAAAGCCGTTTGACCCCGCTGAGCTATTTGCCCGTTTACGTGTAGCAAGCCGGCGCATTAATCAAACACAATCAAGCTTATTACGCTGTGGTGATGTAGTAATGGATACCTCTGCTCATACAGTTAAGCTAAGTGGGCAGTCACTTGCACTACCTCGAAAAGAATACATGCTTTTAAAAGCGCTGATGGAAAATCAGGGAAGGGTACAATCAAAACAACAACTCGAAAACAAACTTTACCAATGGGGTGAAGAAGTCGGCTCTAATGCCATAGAGGTGCATATTCATCATCTTCGTAAAAAATTCCCTAGTGATTTTATTAAAACCTTACGTGGCATTGGCTACGTGGTTGGTAAACGTTAGAGTGTATTTGTTTTTCGAGGTTGAAAATGTCAATTCGTAAACGTCTGACCTTAATTTTACTTTCAATGATGGTGCTAACTTGCTTTTTAGCATTAGTAAAAGGCTATCAAAAAAGTATGCACCACGGCGAAAGTTTGCTTGATGATGAACTTAAAATAGTGGCTGGCGTTTTAATTGAGCAACCATTGGCACTAAGCACAGATGCAGTACAAGTAAGTAATAATAGCGCTCAGTTGTTGTATCAAATTTGGCAAAATAATAATTTACTTAGTGGCTCATCGAGTTTAACGAATAACCAAATTAGTTTTAGCGAGGGCTTTCAAACGGCCAATGTAGCAGGGCAGCGTATGCGGGTATTTGTGATGAGTAAAAACACCCGTAAAGTCATTGTTGCTGAACCTATGGCAAAGCGGTTTGAATTAGCTGAAGCCGTTATTTTATCTGCAATGTTACCAATGCTATGGGCAGTCCCTCTGCTTGCTATTTTTATTAGCTTTTTTGTTAAATACGCATTAGCCCCTCTTACCCGATTATCTAAGCAGTTGGCGTCTCGCCAAGCGAACGACTTTACGCCAATTAACTGGCAAGTAACCGACGAGGAAATTAAACCGGTTATTAATCGTTTAAACGACTTATTTAAACGCGTAGAAACGGCCTACTTACGAGAACGCTTTTTTGCCTCAGATGCAGCTCACGAATTACGTACCCCACTTAGTAGTTTAAAAATTAATGTACATAATTTGGCTAATAAACAAAGTAATCTGCAAGACCATCAAGAATTACAAGCTATGTCGCAGGGCATTAATCGCTTAAGTAATATTGTTGAGCAAATGCTAATTTTAGGACGCACTCAGCCTGAACAATGGCAGAGGCAATTTAGCGAACAATCATTGCTAACGATTACTCAGCAAGTCGTATCGGAGCAATACGACAAAATAGATGAAAAAAACCAAACCATTAGCCTTGAAGGCGATGATTTTGTTATTAATGGTGATGAGTTTACATTAACCACACTCATCGCTAATTTACTTAGCAACGCCATAAAGTACACACCCAAAAATGGTCAAATTATAATTAAATTAGTATCAAGTAATAACGGCTTTAGTTGGCAAATTGATGATTCTGGTGCGGGTATGACTGAAGAGCAAAAAGAGCGAATATTCAATCGTTTTTATCGCGTAGGTGGCGATCAGCATCCATCAGGCGAGCAAGGTGCCGGTTTAGGTATGGCGATCGTTCAACACATAATTGCTATTTATGGCGCAACTATTCATTTAGCGAATAGCCCTTTAGGCGGACTAACCGTTAAGGTTACTTTTACAGGAGTGAAAAGTGACTAAACGTTTATTTAATCGGTGCCTTTGTTGTTTGCTATTTTTGTCGTTCAATGCGGCGAGTAAAGAGTACCTTATTATTTTAAAAGATCATTTGTTTTATCCCTCGCAAATTACCATTCCCGCGAATAAAAAAGTAAAACTATTGATAGAAAACCAAGATAGCACACCAGAAGAGTTTGATAGCTTTGATCTAAACAGAGAAAAAGTACTCTACCCAAACCGTAAAAGCATTATTTATATAGGGCCGCTTAGTAAAGGGTATTACGAATTTTTTGGTGAGTTTTCGCCCAATACAGCAAGGGGCGTTGTAATAGTTGGTGATGAGGAAGCGCAGCATGCTAATAACTAGTTTAGTTATGAGTCTTAATCAATTACTACCTGTGGCTATTTTATTAGTGCTACTACAAGTGGTTAAAAAACAAAGCGCTTTAAAAATAGGATCTGCTTTACTAATTGGCGCGCTCATGTCGTTTATGTACATGCAAAGTGCATCATGGGTGAGCCAGTGGTTTGAACACCAAGGGCTAGAGTACTCACAAATAGGGCTATGTATTACTATATTTATAGCCGTATTAGTATTTGCAATAAAACAAAAATCAGCGGCTTTTTATATTGCTGTTATAAGCACAATAACATTGTATTTAAGCCACTATATTATTTACCTCACCAGTTTTTGGCAAAGTAATGATGCAGGGCAAAGCTTATTTATTGGCACTTTATTAGGTGTTGGAATTTGTTTAAGTTTTAGCGTATTGCTGTACTTTTTAATGAATGCAATTAAGCACCGCTTTGGTATGTATCCGCTTTTTACTTTGCTTGCTTTTAACAGCGCGGCTAAGTTATTAGTTGCACTGGATTTTGCAAGCCAAATAGACTTAATTACCAACACCGCAACCGTGTGGGATTTACGCGATGTATTAAGCGAAAACTCTGAACTCGGGCGCGTACTGCGCGCCCTGGTTGGTTACGAGGCTACCCCGGATCTAATGAGTGTACTTATATATAGTACAAGTAGCGTGATATTTTTATCACTTTGTTATGTTATTTCGGCTTCAATTTCTAAGGAACGTGTATGAAAGCACTCAACCTATATTTAGCGCTTAGCTTTACCGTTTTTTGTTTGTTGGTACTTTCAACCCCAGCAAAGGCCGATGGAATTGTTGTTGATAAGGTATATCACCCCTATGTTTTACCTTTTGAGCGAGAGTTTGAATGGCGGTTAGTGTCGCACCAAACAGATAGTGGCAACATACTAGCGCAGCGTTTGGGTGGTGGCGGTGCTATTAACGATACAATGGCACTAGAAGGCTATTTAGTTGGTGAGCGAGATGACAACGGCGACTTTGGTTTAGAAGCTTATGAGCTTGAACTACGCTGGCAATTGATTGAGCAAGGTAAATTATGGGCCGATTGGGGGGCATTATTTGAGCTTGAAAAAAAACATAATGAAGATGTGTATGAAGCAACTACGGGTTTTGTGATAGAAAAAGAGTTTGGTAAAACAAGCTTAACTATGAATGCCTTTTTAGTGTACGAGTGGGGGCAGGATATTCAAAATGAATGGGAAAGTGAGTTTAGAGCGCAATATCGCTATCGATATCGTTCTGCTTTTCAGCCATCTATTGAGGTGTACGTAGGAGAAGACTTTGTTGGCATAGGGCCTGGGTTTATAGGTTTGCAGCGTTTTGATGGACAAAAGCAGTTAAAATGGGAAGCGGGTTTTATCACTGAGATAAGCCAATCAGAAAAAAATCATAGTTTTAGGCTCGCATTAGAATTTGAATTTTAATAACCAAGGAAAGCGGTTTTGGTTGTTTATCACTCTGATTATAGATAGGTACTTGACATATTTTAAAAAATCTATATAGTGGGCTGCAGCTAGAAAGAAAGCATGTAAGCTATAAATCTCCATTTCGATGTTGTATAAGTAATACTTGTAGTACCGTCCTGAAGTTTTTAAAGTACCATCTCATTTTTTGCTACACCCGCTCTTATGAGCATATTTTTTATTTTATATCAGGATATTACAATGTCTAACATCGTATCAGGTACAGTTAAGTGGTTCAACGAGTCTAAAGGTTTTGGTTTCATCGAGCAAGAAAATGGCCCAGACGTTTTCGCACATTTCTCAGCAATCAAAAGCGAAGGTTTCAAAACTTTAGCTGAAGGCCAACGTGTAGAGTTCACTCTTTCACAAGGTCAAAAAGGTCCACAAGCTGATAACATCACAGCTGTATAATTTTACTTTTTAAGTAAAATGAAAAAAAGCGCTTAAGGCGCTTTTTTTGTGTCTGAAATTTGACATAAACCAAGCAACGCCTGTTATTAGCCCCTCCTAGTATTTGTTTTTCTATTCTTCTAAGCCATTCTTTTAAGCAATTGTGTTAATGCAAGTGAGTTTAAGCTTGTGATTAATACCGCCCATTTCTCTTCTTATAATTTTTTAAAAAGAAAATAGATCTAATTTTTGGCTCATATTTACAGTAATGCATCAGCTGGAACCTTTGACTATAAAGTGGGAAAGGTGCTGTAAGGCTGCAAAAATTACCTATTTGTGCGCATGCTAAATTGCATCGAATTTAATAAGTAAGTAGTTGTGTGTCATAAAGCGATTTAACAAAGAATATAAAAAGTTAAAAATGAAAGATGATTTTGTCGCCCATAAGCATACTTACCTTCAATGATTTATCTTTCATAAGGGAGCCCTTTTTTTTGCTTTATTTTTAAAAAAGCAGCTTGCAGTGCTTCTATTAAATGCATATCTGTTTTTTTATTCGCAGCTAAATAAGCATCAATTGTTAGCTCATCTATTTTATAAATAAACTTTAAGTGTGCCGGTTTGAGCTTTAGGTAGTCGCTCATCTGCTTCATATATAAAGGATCATCTACAATTAAATCTACTTTTTTAGCGAGTAGTAAAGAGTATGACTTTTGAATATCAGAGGTTAAAACAACTTCAAACCCCAGTTTTGCGAGGGTTTGTGTTGAAAAGTCATTACGCTGCATAGCAATTTTGTACACTTTGGCTTGTTCAGTAGTGTTTATAATAAGATCATCTCGCTCTGATAGGCCAATAAAGCCTAGTTCAAAACGTCCGACAGGTCCTATCCAATAAAATTTGTCTTCTCGCTCTACAGTGCGTGCAAGGCTGTATATAAAGGTATTTTTAAGCTCATCTGCAATTCTATAAGCACGTGCCCAAGGGTACATTTGAATGTTAGGTGTTAGATCAGCCTCAGCAAATATATCTCTAATAAATTGAGTGCCTTCACCTGCTACCTCACCATCAATCAACACTTGGTTTGGCGGTGCTAACTCTGTAACAACAAGGATGGGTTCTTTTGCTTGAACATACACAGAACAAATTAAAAAAAGAGAATAAAGAATATATTTCACAATAGCGGATCGTTAGTCGGTTAGCTTAAGTAATATAAGTGTGGCTGAAAATACGAAAAACACAAAAAATATTTATGTGACTTTGTTACTAAGATATTGGTTTATTTGAGTTATGTATAACCATAAATAAGGTTAAATAGCTTGAAGGTTGGGGAGTGTATAAATGTGGAAGGCCTAAAACGATAAAAGGGCCTTGCGGCCCTTGGTGAAGTATCGTTCAAGTCAGATAGAGCTTTAACCCCTTAAAGCGCTATCCTCTTGTTTTGCAACACCGGTGTTCATCTCAATAAGTTTCTAAGCTAGCGAGAGGAAAAACCCAGCAATTGCTGCGCTCATAAGGTTAGCCATAGATCCTGCTAACACTGCTCTGAGCCCTAAGCGTGCGATATCCTTCCGCCGACTAGGCGCCATACCGCCTAACCCACCTAGTAAAATGGCTATCGATGATAGGTTAGCAAAGCCACATAGAGCAAAAGTAACAATTGCTTGTGTGTGTGCGCTTAACGTATCGCGATAATTTATAAAGTCTAAGTAAGCAACAAACTCGTTCACTACTATCTTTTGACCAATAAAGCTGCCGGCTATAATTGCTTCATCCCATGGCACACCTAGTAACCATGCAACAGGAGCAAATACATAACCTAATATTTCTTGAAGCGTTAATGTTGGGTAATCAAACCACCCACCAATACCGCCTAATAAACCGTTTAATAGTGCAATTAGCGCTACAAAAGCAAGTAACATTGCACCTACATTAAGTGCTAAATGCATACCGTTTGCTGCACCTGATGCAGCTGCATCAATTACATTTACAGGCTTATCTTCGTCATCTAAATCTAAATCAGCTAAGTTATCTTTAGGCGTTTCAGTTTCTGGCACAATCATCTTGGCCATTAAAAAACCACCTGGAGCAGCCATAAAGCTCGCTGCTATTAAATACTTAAGATCTACGCCAATAATAACGTAACCAGCCATTACAGAGCCTGCCACAGTGGCTAAGCCACCTACCATCACTGCAAACAATTCCGATTTAGTCATTGTTGCTATAAATGGCTTAACTATCAGCGGTGCTTCAGTTTGGCCAACAAAAATATTTGCCGTTGCTGAAAGCGATTCTGTGCGAGAGGTTTTCAATAATTTTTGTAAACCGCCGCCTAAAATCCTAATTATCCAATCCATAATGCCAAGGTGATACAACACAGCAACAAGTGCTGAGAAAAACACGATAACGGGCAAAACTTGGATCGCAAAAATAAAACCTAATGTGTCTTGTGAGGCAAGTGGGCCAAACAAAAACCCAATACCGTCGTTTGCATAACCAATAACCGACGATACGGCTGCTGACATGCTCGTTAACACATTTTTTCCTGCTTCAAAAAACAGGACAAAACCGCCAATAACTACTTGCATCGCAAATGCTATACCAACGGTTCTTAAATTAATTGCCTTGCGATTAGTTGATGCCGCAAAGGCAATGCTTAGTAGCACACACATGCCCACTAAGCTCATAAATGTTGTCATACAAATGTTTCCCGTTGTTATTCTTGTAGTAAATATTTTATCTTACTTTTTATTATATCAATCGCAACGCGGTTCATACCGCCTCGAGTCACAACTAAATCTGCGTTATGCTTAGAAGGCTCAATAAATTGATAAAACATCGGTCTAACAGTTGCTTGATACTGCTCAACAACAGATTGTAATGTTCTGCCTCGTTGCTCCATATCACGTTGCATACGACGCATTAAGCAAATATCTAAAGGCGTATCTATAAACACCTTAATATCAAATTCTTTATTAAGCGCTTTGTCACTCAATAATAAAATACCTTCAACAATGAGTATTTTAGCAGCAGGCACACGGCGAGTTTTCTCGCTACGTGTATGCTGTGCATAATCATACGTTGGTACTTCAACTGAATTTCCACTACGAAGCTGTGTTAAATGCTCAAGCATTAACGCATGTTCAAATGCATCAGGATGGTCGTAATTCGTTTGCGTACGATGCGCCATCGGTAAATGCGACTGATCCTTGTAGTAAGCATCTTCTTCAATAATGGCGATAGCGCCTGGTTCAAGCTCATTAACCAATTCATTGTATATAGTTTGGCTAAAAAGAGATTTGCCCGACGCAGACGCGCCTGCAATAGCTATAATAGTAGTTCGTGTCACTAAAGTTCTCACCCACACAGAAGGATATATTGTTGGTAGATCACAATAGCAAAAAAGACACGATTAATCTCTTTTGCTTCGCTTAAGAATGCAAATTTATAATGTTTAGGTTTTATGAAACAGGACTTTTGTCCTGTACGGAAAAATCGATCAGCGGATAAAGTAACCACCTAGAATCAAAGTGAGGTCAAAATGGCAAGAGCAATTATCTTAATGGCAGATAGCCTAGGAATCGGTGCAGCACCAGATGCAGATAAATTCGGCGATCTTGGGGCTAATACATTCGCTCACTTACTAAAAGCATATTACGACGAAACAGGCGCTGCATTATCGCTTCCTAACCTATCAAAACTTGGGTTAGTGGATGCATGTGAAGCTGCCGGTGGAGAACCGTGTTTAATTTCAGACCGCCAAGCTTCTCAAGGAGCATGGGGTTACGCTAAAGAATTATCTAGCGGAAAAGACACGCCATCAGGTCATTGGGAAATGGCAGGAGTACCTGTGTTATTTGATTGGGGATATTTCCCAAAAACACAGCCAAGTTTCCCACAAGAATTTATAGACGAGTTTATAGCTCGTACTGGTATTCCTGGCATTTTAGGCAACTGCCATGCATCGGGAACAACCATTTTAGAACAGCTAGGTGAAGAGCACGTAAAAACAGGTAAACCAATCTGTTACACCTCAGCTGATAGCGTGTTTCAAATAGCCGCGCATGAAGAGTCATTCGGCCTAGAGAAGCTTTATCAAGTTTGCGAAATCGCACGGGCGCTACTTGATGAAATGAATATAGGACGAGTGATTGCGCGGCCATTTTTGGGTTCAAATAGCCAAGACTTTGCTCGAACGGGTAATCGTCGCGACTATTCAGTGCTTCCGCCAGCACCAACATTGCTAGATGTGTTAGCAAAAGACGGCGGCGAAGTAATTAGTATTGGTAAAATTTCAGATATTTACGCGCATCAGGGCATAACCCAAAAGCATAAAGCACCTGGGCTTATGAACTTGCTAGAAAAAACCAGCGAAGTAATGAAAAGCGCACCGGAACATAGCTTAATCTTTACTAACCTAGTTGATTTTGATGAAAAATTTGGTCATCGCCGTAACCCAGTAGGTTATGCAAAAGCATTAAAAGAATTTGATGACTATTTACCAACTATACTAAAACAGTTAAACGCAGATGATATATTAATGATCACTGCAGATCACGGTTGTGACCCAACCTTTCCAGGTTCTGAGCACACTCGCGAATACGTACCGGTTATTGCATATAAACCAGGTATGAGTGACACACCACTAGGTGAACGCAACAGCTTTGCAGATATCGGTCAAACACTGGCACAGTGGTTTAACTTATCTGCGCTTGATTACGGCGACAGCTTTTTAAATGAGCTAACAACGCCAAATAAAAAGGAAAACAATTAATGAGTACTCCGCATATCAGTGCAAACGTTGGTGATTTCGCCGAAACAGTATTAATGCCAGGCGATCCGCTACGTGCGCAATATATTGCTGAAAACTTTTTAGATGATGCAGTACAAGTTACAGGTGTTCGTAACATGTACGGTTTCACTGGTACTTACAAAGGTAAGCCAGTAAGCATCATGGGTTCAGGCATGGGCATTCCATCAATGTCTATTTATGCACGTGAGCTAATTGTAAGCTTTGGCGTTAAAAATATTATACGTATTGGTACGTGTGGCGGTATTGGCACCGATATCAAAATCCGTGACGTAATTTTTGCACAAGGTGCAAGCACAGATTCAAACGTAAACCGTGCACGTGTTCGTGGCTACGATTTTGCTGCTATTGCTAACTTTGACTTACTTTTAAACGGTGTAAACGCCGCTAAAGAGCTAGGAATAGAAGCAAAAGTAGGTAACGTATTTACAACCGACACTTTCTACCAAGCAGACGACTCGTTCTATAAAGACTTAGACAAGTTAGGCATGCTAGCAGTAGATATGGAAACAGCCGGTTTATATGGCGTTGCAGCTGAATACGGCGCAAACGCAATGGCATTATTTACAGTAAGTGACCACGTAATCACCGGTGAAGCAACACCTGCTGATGAGCGTCAAAGCACGTTTAACGAAATGGTTAAAATTGCATTAGAGTCAATAGCTTAAATAATACATAACAGTTCCTTGGTAACGTATTCACTAAGTTTTGGAGACACGCCCAAAGTGAAGTGAGACTAACCTCCAAAGCCGCATTTTATGCGGCTTTTTTTATGCCTGAAGAAAATGGGTAGCAGCTTCTAATTACTTATACCAATTCGCTTAATTAAGTGAATCTATTTTGAGGATGGAAAAACGTGTTGATAGCTAGGCAAAAAATTCGCTATTGGGTTGTTCTAAATGAGAATTTTTTAACGCAGGTAGCGACACGTTTAGCCCCTAAAAATGATTAAGTATTATTGCGGGTTGGTATTAATTCAACCATCTAAAAACTGCGTTTTTAAACGCCTGCAAGCAGCGCGTCTACAGGTAAATTAAACTGCTGAGTGTAAGTTTCACAGGTAGGCGCTAAGCTTGCTCGCGCGAGAAGCGCAGCTTCTAATTACTTAATCACCCATCCTAAAAACTACGTTTTTAAACGCCTGCAAGCAGCGCGTCTACAAGTGAATTTTAACCACCGCGTTAAGTTTTCCACGTAGGCGCCGAGCTTGCTCGCGCGAGAAGCGCAGCTTCTAATTACTTAATCCCCCATCCTAAAAACTACGTTTTTAAACGCCTGCAAGCAGTGCGTCTACAAGTGAATTTTAACCACCGCGTTAAGTTTTCCACGTAGGCGCAGAGCTTGCTCGCGCGAGAAGCGCAGCTTCTAATTACTTAATCACCCATCCTAAAAACTACGTTTTTAACCGCCTGCAAGCAGTGCGTCTACAAGTGAATTTTAGCCACCGCGTTAAGTTTTCCACGTAGGCGCAGAGCTTGCCCGCGCGAGAAGCGCAGCTTCTAATTACTTAATCACCCATCCTAAAAACTACGTTTTTAAACGCCTGCAAGCAGCGCGTCTACAGGTAAATTAAACTGCTGAGTGTAAGTTTTCCACGTAGGCGCTAAGCTTGCTCGCGCGAGAAGCGTAGCTTCTAATTACTTAATTACACAACAAAATTTACCTTTAAAAACAAAAAAAGGGCCAAAGCCCTTTTTTATGGTGTTGCGCCTAATCATACAGGCCAAATTCTTAGTGCTTAAACAACTTCACCAGCCACTATCGTATTAAAGCTGTCGTTGTCATGCAGGCTTGCAAATGCGCTCTCGTGTAATAATTCATTACGTAAGTTTGGAGAGTATTCAAGTGCCATTTTAATATCGGCTAAGGCATCAGCATGTTTGTGCGTAAGTGCATAAGCACAGGCTCGTTGCCAATAGGCATAACCATAGTCACTATCTATATCAATTGCTTGGTTACACAGCTCAATGGCTTGTGCTGTTTCATTAATTTCTAGTAGTGCATCGGCTTTATAAGCAATGGCTTCAACATCTTCAGGTTTGCGATTGAGTATCTCATCAAAAATTTCAATTTTATTTGCAAAATCACTTTCTAGGTTTGCGCGCATCCACAACGAATGAACTTCGTTAGTCACCGATATGCGCTCTTGGTTGCTGAGTATTTCTTCTGAGCGAACGCGTAGTTTTTCTTCAAGAATTTTTAATCGGTCTTCATACTCGTCTGTAATTACACTCACACGCGTATTTACAATATCTTCTACTTTATTTTTAACATCGCGCAACGAGTTCCAACCCACTAAAACTAAAATCGACGCCGTAGCGGTAATTATAAAAAACACATTATTAATGGTATCTGTAGTGTACGTTAATGCGCGATCTGCAGTATCAAGCTGCGCATGAGTAACCTGCTTAGTTACATCTTCACGAAGCTTTTGCTGATCTTGCCTAACTGCTTTTAGCTCATCTAATATGTAACGCTCCATTAGCGGCTTATACATAGGCTCTTTGAGTTGTTGAAGAGCTTGTTGCTCTTGTTGTGCTGTAGGTGAAGCTGGTTGCTTTTCAGCAGAGTTCACTATGCCTGAAAACAAAGTTAAACAAACAAAAAGTACAGATAGGTAATAACGCATTGGTACGCCTAATTAAATTAATTACTGTAATAACTTTAACATGCAGGGCTTAATGGCACTAGGGCGTGTTGTTCTTTGTGGATTAAAATTGACCTAATTTAGATAGGAGCAATAGTTGTAAAATTTTTTTAGCCTAGTGAGCTTAGCAATAATAGGGTAAAGCGTGAGCATATTACCCATGCTCAGGTAATTTGAGTAAAAATAGGCAAAAAAAACCAGCTCAAGGTGAGCTGGCAAAAACTGCTTAAAACAACAATATGTCGTAGGGATTCACAGGAGAACAACTTCATACTAACTGAATCTTTATGAACAAATACTTAATTCAATTCAACTAGTTAAAAATATAAGAATACTCAAAGTATTCGGTTTATAAAGTAAAGGTGCATTGGGCTTAAGTAATGCACCTTTATCATTATAACTATCTAACTACAATTTCATGGTGAAGGGGGGTATTCCAATGTGCGCTTTAGTAAACTAAAGCCACTTTCAAACCCTTCACATACCATTACGCCGAAATTTTTCAATTCGATCACAGGTCTAGTAAAAAGATTAAGGTTGATTCACCGATTTTGTATTTTTATTTTGCGTAATACCTTATATGAGCGCCATCTAACCTTTTTACTATTATTTTAAACGCGACTTTAAGCCTATTGTTAAATACACCATTAACGTAAGGGCAATCAAAAATATAAATTGGAGCAATCGTTTTAAATAGTATGTTGAGGCTGGCGTAGCATAATTTATACGCCTATATTAAGGATACGTAAGCACTTAGGTAGGCACGCTGAGTAAAAATTAAGCCTATTAAATAAAAATAACCGTTACTTTTTAAAAAGTTATAAACACATAAGCAATAATACTGATTGATTAAGTATTTTACTTTTCTATTTTAAGGATTTCACAATGAGCAAGCCAACAGCGGGTAAATGCCCTGTTATGCACGGTAGTAATTCAGTTGTTTCTAAAGTAAACACCGATTGGTGGCCAAACACACTCAACTTAGACATTCTTCATCAACACGATACTAAATCAAATCCATACGGTACTAATTTTAACTACGCAGAAGCATTTAAATCTTTAGATTTAGACGAAGTTAAAGCCGACTTAAAAACCTTTATGACCGACAGCCAAGATTGGTGGCCTGCCGATTGGGGCCATTACGGTGGTTTAATGATTCGTATGGCATGGCACTCAGCGGGTACGTACCGTTTATCTGATGGTCGTGGTGGCGCAAGTACCGGTAACCAACGTTTCTCGCCTTTAAATTCATGGCCAGATAACGCAAGCTTAGATAAAGCACGCAGACTTTTATGGCCACTTAAGAAAAAATACGGTAACAAACTTTCATGGGCCGATTTATTTATTCTTGCAGGTAACATGGCATACGAATCAATGGGTCTAAAAATTTATGGCTTTGCGGGCGGCCGTGAAGACATTTGGCATCCAGAAAAAGATATTTACTGGGGAGCTGAAAAAGAATGGTTAGCGCCTAGTGATGAACGCTACGACAATGTAGAAAAACCAGACACAATGGAAAATCCATTAGCCGCAGTACAAATGGGCCTAATTTACGTTAATCCTGAAGGTGTTAATGGTATACCAGATCCTCTTAAAACAGCGGCTCATGTACGTGAAACATTTGCACGCATGGCAATGGATGACGAAGAAACAGCAGCATTAACAGTGGGCGGCCATACAGTGGGTAAAACTCATGGTAATGGTAAAGCAGAGCATTTAGGCCCAGAGCCAGAAGCAGCAGACGTACACGAGCAAGGTTTAGGTTGGAACAGTACCAAAGAAGGCGGCTTTGGTCGTCATACTGTAACTTCAGGCCTTGAAGGCGCATGGACCACACACCCAACAACATGGGATAACGGATACTGCCACTTACTCTTAAATTACGAATGGGAACTCACTAAAAGCCCAGCTGGCGCTCATCAGTGGGAGCCTGTAAATATTAAAGAAGAAGACAAACCAGTAGACGTAGAAGATCCATCAATTCGTTTAAACCCAATGATGACCGATGCCGATATGGCCATGAAAGTGGACCCTGCGTACCGTAAAATTATTGAGCGTTTTTATAACGACTTTGAATACTTCTCTGATGTATTTGCACGCGCATGGTTTAAGCTAACTCACCGCGATTTAGGTCCTAAAGCATGTTACTTAGGTAAAGATGTACCAAGCGAAGACCTAATTTGGCAAGATCCTATTCCAGCAGTTGATTACACATTATCAGACGATGAAATCATAAGCTTAAAAGCACAGCTACTTGATTGCGGTGTAAGCGCGAGTGATTTAATAAATACAGCGTGGGATAGTGCGCGTACGTATCGTGGTTCTGATAAACGCGGTGGCGCAAATGGCGCACGTATTCGTCTAGCACCACAAAAAGATTGGCAAGGTAATGAGCCAGAGCGCTTAGCAAGTGTGCTTAGTGCCCTTGAAAAAGTACAAGCGGGTTTATCTAAGCCTGTAAGCATGGCCGATTTAATCGTTTTAGGTGGTACAGCGGCTGTTGAACAAGCGGCAAAACAAGCCGGTGTTGATGTAACAGTACCATTTGCACCAGGACGAGGAGACGCAACAGACGAAATGACTGATGCAGAATCGTTTGATGTACTAGAACCAATTCACGATGGCTTTAGAAACTGGCTGAAAAAAGATTACGCAGTATCAGCCGAAGAGTTATTACTAGAGCGCAGCCAATTAATGGGCTTAACAGCACCAGAAATGACTGCACTTATGGGCGGCATGCGTGTACTAGGCACAAACTACGCAGGCACTAAACATGGTGTATTTACCGATAATGTAGGCACGCTATCTACCGACTTTTTTGTAAACCTAACCGACATGGCCAACAACTGGAAGCCACTAGAGCCAGGTCTTTACAATATTGTTGAACGCAAAACAGGCACCATTAAATGGACTGCCACACGCGTAGATTTAGTGTTTGGTTCAAACTCTATTTTGCGTGCCCTAAGTGAGTTTTATGCACAAGACGATAATAAAGAACGTTTTGTACATGACTTTGTAAATGCATGGGTAAAAGTAATGAACGCAGACAGGTTCGATCTTAAATAATCTGTACGCTAAATAAAAACGGGGGAGTATTGAATACTCCCCCGTTTTTTATGCGTTTTAATTTCACGGCTAGATAAGCCCGCTTTTTTTAAAGCAATAAAACTTATAAAAGTGCAAAAAGCTTTTGTAGTTGTGGCATATATTCGCTCACAAGTTCAAGGTTGTTTTCGCTTACTAAAGATTCTGTAGACTCCTCAGCTGCGCTTGATGATTTACCAAACGAACCCATTAATGAGCTAGCGCCTTTATCTTTAGCACTTTTCATACTTTGAAAACCGCCCATTACTTTATTAGCAGTTTCTTGATTATCAGCAGAAAGGCCCGACTTAAGATTTTCGATATAAGCCATTGATACTTCAGAACCTACAGTTACTAGCTGCTCTGGCGTAAAACCGTAACGGTTTGTAACACTCGCAAAGCTTTTGTATAGGTCTTGTTCTTTAATCATGCTTAATGCACTGTTAGCTAAAGAGCTTTGTTCGCCAACACTTTGATCTGCAGAACCACCTAGCATACTTGCTAAATCTAAGTCTTTTAACGACTCTTGGCTGCTTGCCCAGCTAGTCACAGCTGGCAGTGCTTTCATATAGCTTTGAAGTTGACCTTCGTTAATATCCTCTGCAAGGCTTGAGAAACTCATCGCTAATAAGCTAAGTGATACAAGTATTTTTTTCATTGAGCATTTCCTAGTATTAAAGTAGTGCCAATTAGAAACTAATAAGCAACACTTGCCAACACAAAATAAAATATTGGCTGATTTATAGTACAATTTATGAGAATTTATTTAAGTTCTAAGAATTTAGTTGATTCACCACAAGCTAATGTACTGATGATATAATGTATTTTTGACAAATAGAGCTGAACACAATGTTAACAATTTCAAATACTGTCACTATCGATGAATGGGAACTAGAGCTCACAGCTATTCGTTCGCAAGGTGCCGGTGGTCAAAATGTTAATAAAGTAGCAAGTGCAATTCATTTACGTTTTGACATTAACCGCTCTAAATTACCTGACTTCTACAAAGAACGCTTACTTGCCTTAAATGATACAAGAATTACCAAAGACGGCGTCTTAATCATTAAAGCGCAGAGCCACCGTACCCAAGAGCTAAATCGAGAAGATGCCCTTAAGCGTTTAAAGGATTTAATTCTTAGTGCTACGGTAGTTAATAAAGCGCGTCGAGCCACCAAGCCCAGCCGTAATTCACAGCGAAAGCGCATGGACAAAAAAACCAAGCATGGGCAAAACAAAGCGCTACGCGGCAGCATAAAGTTTTAGCTTTAAATGATATTAATAAAGTAGATTAGGGGCTTGATATTTACATGCATGCGCTATTTTTACACCGTATTGCTTGTATAAAAATATAAGTGAGGGCTAGCCTCACTTATAATAACTATTAATATTTACTTAGCCATCTCTAAATCAGATTCTGCATCTGCCAACATTGCAAACTCTTCATCAGCGCTTTTAGCAACTAAGTGTTTTGAGCTGTAGCCAAAGTAATATACGGCGCCCACAATAAACAGCATTATAGTGTATAAAAATGCACGAGGGTCGAACGCATACACACCCGTTAATGCTATAAGCGAAAGCACTAAAGCAATACTTGACGTTACTACGCCACCTGGGGTTTTATACGGGCGAGGTAAATCAGGTTGTTTAACGCGTAGCAAAATATGGCTCAGCGCCATTAATGCATACGATACCGTTGCACCTACTACAGCCATTGCAAGTATTAAATCACCCTCACCACTGAGTGATACTAAAAAACCAAATACGGCAGGTACAATCAACGCACGTGCTGGCACTTTGCGATTAGTCGTAATCGACAACGAACGCGATAAATATCCGGCTCTAGATAAAGCAAACACTAAGCGACTATAACCATAAATAATAGAGAAAAACGAAGCAACTAAACCCGCAAGCCCTAATATATTTACTACAGTTGCTAAGCCCTCACTACCCGATGCATTTAATGCATCAACCAAAGGTACAGCACTTGCGCCCATTGCAGCAGCACCGCCAGCGCCAGGCACTAAAACAACAACTAAAAAAGCAGTAAATAACAAAAAGATCATTGCACCAATAATGCCTTTTGGCACATCTTTAGCGGGATCTTTTGCCTCTTCTGCAGCAAGCGGTACACCTTCCACCGCTAAAAATAACCACATGGCAAACGGTAATGCAGCCCAAACCCCGTACCAACCTAAAGGTAAAAACTCACTGGCTCCCACTGCATCGGTTACGGGGACGTCAAATAAGCGTGATGCATCAAAATTTGTAATTAAAAAAAAAGCCGTTGCAATAATAGCTAATACTGCTAAACCACTTATTACCATCATTACTTTAAGTGCTTCTCCTACGCCTGCTAAATGAATTCCCACAAATAGTAAGTAAAATAATGCATATACCCATGGTCCATTAAACCCAGTGAGGGCTTCAACTGCAGAGCCTATAAAAATAACAATAGCAGCGGGCGCTAAAGCGTATTCAATTAATACCGCAAGCCCGGTTAAATAGCCTCCCGCAGGCCCCATAGCTTGGCGCGCAAAACTATAACCACCGCCTGCTGCAGGTATTGCAGCTGACATTTCAGCAAGCGACAATACCAGCGCTAAATACATAACTGCCATTAACACTGCAGCAATGGCAAAGCCACCCCAACCCGCTTCGGCAATACCAAAGTTCCAACCTGCAAAGTCACCCGATATTACATACGACACACCCAAACCTGCGAGTAATAACCACCCCGCAGTACCTCGTTTTAACTGCCTTTTAGCAAGGTACTCTGTATTATTAGTAGACATAACCCTTCTCCGTTGATGTTTAGTTTTTATTTTTTTATTTCATGTGTTTTTAATTAAAATTACTCAGCAATTAAAAAGTTAGTGGTTGAAACCTGATGCTCAATTACATCGTCCTGTGTACGGTCTTTTAAATTAACCCCAGTTAGTTTTAGTTTTTTAGCTTCACGTAATAAGTACAGCGCACGCCTAGCCGCTTCTGTATAAGGTAGGCCTGCTGGGCGAATATTCGATATGCAATTACGACATGCATCGTTAAGTCCTGTTTTAGGCTCCCATGTTAAATACAAGCCAAGGCTATCTGGCGAACTAAGTCCTGGGCGCTCTCCTATTAACACCATAACCACCTGCGCATTTAGCAACTCACCTATATCGTCGCCAATTGCTACTCGACCTTGTTCAACCAAAGTAATGGGGGCAATTTTAAATTGCTTGTCTGTTGTAAGGTGCGCTAATAGCTCTGTTATAAATGGGCATGCATTTTTTTGTACCGCTAACGAGGAGAGTCCATCAACCACTACAATCGCTAAATCGTATTTAGCCTGCGTAGTGTGCTTTTGTTTATTCATATAGCTGAGAAGTATTTGCCTACCATTTTCATCAAGCTTGCGGCCTAAATCGGGTCGCTGAAGGTAAGTAACCCTGTCAACAGCTTGGCTGTGTAAATGCAGGGGAGGGGCAACTTCTTTTAATACGCTAATACTGCCTAGTTGCTCAGTCATTTCGTTAATATCAAGCGGAAAACTCACCGCATCGCGCGCTTGTGCGTGAGATAGCTGAAAAGCCAGCATTTCTGAGGTGGGTAAACTTATACCAGCGCGACCAAGCCCAATACGGGCGTCGGTAAAACGGCGTAAATCACTCCAAGGGTTATGCACTACATTACCGTTATTTTTATGCTCGTTTACTGAGTCATCTAAAGGAGTGTTCTGTTTTGAACGTGATTTCATGAGCCACCTCCAGTAATTGCACCCAGAGGTTTAGCAAAAGCGGGAGGCAAGGTATCTGAAAGTGTAATATCGGTAGTGCTTTGCATTATTTTCATTTTGCTTAGCCATGCTTCAAACTCAGGGGCAGGTCTAGAGCGAAGTACACGGCGAACATATAATGCATCATGAAAAGACGTAGTTTGGTAATTAAGCATAATATCGTCAGAGCCAGGTATTCCCATTACAAACGAGCAACCAGCAACACCTAATAGCGTAAGCAAGTTATCCATATCGTTTTGATCAGCCTCTGCATGATTGGTGTAACACACATCGCATCCCATCGGTATGCCTAGTAACTTAGCGCAAAAGTGATCCTCAAGTCCTGCTCGGGTAATTTCTTTACCATCAAACAAATATTCAGGGCCAATAAACCCCACCACGGTATTTACCAGTAACGGGTTAAACTTACGAGCAACTGCATAAGCGCGAGCTTCGCACGTTTGCTGATCAAGCTCATGATGCGCATTTGCTGAAAGCGAACTGCCTTGCCCAGTTTCAAAATACATTACATTATTGCCAACAGTGCCACGCTTTAAACTCAAAGCCGCATCTTGCGCTTCAGCTAAGGTATTTAAATTAAAACCAAAACTTGAATTAGTAGCCTCTGTGCCACCAATCGACTGAAATACTAAATCAACTGGTGCGCCAGCTTCTATACATTCAATGGTGTTAGTAACATGGGTGAGTACGCAACTTTGGGTTGGTATGGCGTACTTTTGAATAACATCATCCATTAACGTCATTAATTTAATGGCTTGGGCAACGTTATCGGTTGCTGGGTTTATACCTATTACTGCATCGCCATTACCGTATAGCAAACCATCAAGCATGCACGCAGCAATACCATTAATATCGTCAGTTGGGTGATTTGGTTGTAAACGTGTAGATAAATGCCCGGGGAGGCCAATAGTATTTCTAAAAGCACTCGTAACATGGCACTTTTTAGCAATTAATATGAGATCTTGATTGCGCATTATTTTGCTAACTGCAGCAGCCATTTCGGGCGTAATACCTTGCCTTATACTTGCAAGTACAGCAGGTGTTGCAAAGTCACTTAAAAGCCAATTACGAAAATCGCCTACGGTTAAATGTGCAATAGCCATAAAGGCATTTGCATCGTGCTCGTCAATAATTAAGCGTGTAATTTCGTCATCTTCGTAGGGAATAAGTACCTCATTTAAAAATGTTTTAAGAGGAATATCCGCCAATGTCATTTGTGCCACAGCACGTTCTTGTGCTGATTGTGCAATTACGCCCGCTAAGCGATCACCCGAACGCTGCGGTGTAGCTTTAGCCATTAACTGGGCTAAGTTCTTGAATTTATAAGTATGTGTACCTAAAGTGTAACTGTACGCTTGCCCCATGATTTACTCCACATAACTAATATGATCAACCTTGGTATAGGTTTTGCTGCATCTTTAGCTATAAATCAATATTGAATAGTTACAAGACAGCTTATTTTGTACCAAGTAACTATCGAATTTCGGCAAAAGATTATTTATTAATCCAATTCAATTGGTTACACACGCAAAGCGGTGTTAACTTAAGCATAATGAAAGTGTAACGAAAAAGAGCATCCCCGATATGGCGCAGCAAAGTAGCTTCAGCGCACCACTAAAGAGCAAGGTGCAAACACACGATATAGACGAGCAAGCGCATAGCCTTACTCAATGGCAGCAAAAATACGATCAAATGAGCGACGGCAGCTTTTATGGTTGTATTGAAGAAACTGATTACGCCAATATTCATGTGTTTAAAGAATACACTGAGCGAGCGCTTCGTCAGCAATGTAACATAGCCCCTAATTCGGTTTGGCTTGGCATTCCTTGTCAGTCACAGCAAAGTAAAATTAATGGTTTAAGTGTGGCAAGTAATCAATTTATGTGCCGTACAAGTGATAACGACTTTGAGTTGATAACCCCTGAGCAATTTAATATTTATGGTTTGGTAATCGATTGGAACTCAATTGAATATATGGCGCAGCTTCAAGGCGTAACATTGAAAAACCTGGCATCTGCACAATCAGCTCGCTTATCGGTGAGCAACTCATCTTTGCAAACGGCAAGACAAATAATTAATAGCATGGTTATAGGCAAGGGCTTTGGACTTAGAACCGAATCACAGCAAGATATGCTAAACATGTTGGCACTACACTTATTACAAGCAGACAATCCGCAGCAAAATATTGCGCCAAGTTATAAACACCGAAAAGCCGTAGTAGATAAGGTAAAAGATTACGTGGCCACAAATCCACAAAACCCAATAACCATAACTGAGCTGTGCGAGCTTTCCTTTGTAAGTAGGCGCACACTTCAGTATAGCTTTGAGAGTATTTTAGGAATTAACCCTTTGCGGTTTTTACGTTTAACCCGTTTAAATAATGTAAGGCGGGAACTAAAAAAACCAAACCAAGATAAGCCCATTTCAGTAATAGCAGCCAATTGGGGATTTTGGCATGCGGGACAATTTGCTAAAGATTACACGCAACTATTTGGTGAAAACCCATCACAAACAGTTAAAAATAATAGTTTTAAAGGTTAGAAACTACACTTCTAACGTGAGTATAAACACTTGTAGATGCGCAGCTTGCTGGCGTTTAAAAGCACCGCTTTTATATTTAATCGGATGCATTAGTAAACAAGTAACCTTCTACAGACCATACTCTAACTTGAGTATAAGCACCTGTAGACGCGCAGCTTGCTGGCGTTTAAAAGCTAACATTACTCGTGTTTTCTCATTTACTCCTCTTTTTCTTCTCTTTGTGCATTCACATTTTTAAGGGCTGTTATTCACAAAGAGGTTTAGAGGCGCTGCGCTTTTAGAGAGTAGCTTGGAAGTTAAAATAATAAAGAACTAAAAGTAAAAGCGAGGTATAGAACCTCACCTACATCGTGCAAACCCATCACAAACAGTTAAAACACCTGTAGACGAGCAGCTTGCTGGCGTTTAAAAGCACCGCTTTTACATTTAGTTGGATGCATTAGTAAACAAGTAACTTAATCACCACCGAGAAGTGAAGGAGAAAACAAGGAGCAGTGACTAACCATTACTCGTGCTTTCTCGGTGTAGCGCACAGCTCCTCGGTGGTGAAATATCATATAACTTAAACAAATGGACTTTGTCTGCTCATTTGCTCCTCTTTTTCTTCTCTTTGTGCATTCATATTTTAAGGGCTGTTATTCACAAAGAGGTTTCCCCCTGTGTCAGGATCTGTCTCTTGATCACATCTCCTGTTGTTGCGCTTGCATGAATCGAGCGCCTTCTAGCAGTTGGCTCAGTGAAAACCAACCTTTCCATAAAGCTTCCCAACCAACAACACCTGTTTGCTTGCTNTATTAAAAGTTAGAGGCGACAACTATCCTGACACCTGTCTCTTGATCACATCTCCTGTTGTTGCGCTTGCATGAATCGAGCGCCTTCTAGCAGTTGGCTCAGTGAAAACCAACCTTTCCATAAAGCTTCCCAACCAACAACACCTGTTTGCTTGCTGTTGTGCCACCCGCCTAATTTGGCAAGTGCATAATAAGCCCAATGTAATGAAGGTGTTGTGTTAGGTGCTTTTTTAGTTTCAGTCTTTGACCACAACAGTTTCCATTCAAGAAGATTGAAAAAATTGTCGCAACTAATTGATTTTGCATTATCTTTATCGACAACAAGCTCGCGTAACTGGAGAAGTCTCACCGCAATAAATGCTGTTATTACAATGATCTTTTCTAGATTATTTCGCGTTTGCATGCGAAACGACTCAACTTGAGTGCCCGCTGACTTCCACGCTTTATGGAACTCTTCAACTCGCCATCTTAGTTCATAAAATCTAACTATCTTTAGTGCATCAGAAGCACTATTTATCGGTTCGCCTGTATACAATTTCCACGACAAAGGACTTGTTCCACTTGGTGGATCAATCTCGTTGCAACTTATTACTGTTAAATTCATACCACCAAGTTTCTTGTGTTTTTTAGGCGGATAAATAGTAATGCAAGCATAACGTACAGCTACTTTCGCAATACGTGCTTTTCGGCCTCCTTTTTGCTGTATCTTAACCGAATATGAAGCTTCACTAGATTGATTTTCAATGTAGGGACTTAGTTTATCGCCGTCTGCATTCACGACCCGCTCATGCTTGGCCCTCACTACAAATCGTTGATTATTTATTGTTTTATAATCAATATACTCAAACATATCAGATTCTCGATCACAAACGCTTATGATATTGTCCATGACATCTGCAAATCGGGTACTCATTTCTTCCGACGAGCGTTGCCATTTATAACTTTCTTTTGTTTCGTACTTGCGGCGTTTTCTGTCGTTAGCGGTACCAAAGTTTTCATCTTTTCTGCACCAACGATGTTGTGCACCCAAGCCAATAGTACGCTCTGTTTCTGCATCGACCATAAGGACGGTGTGCGCCAACATCCCTTTAGAAGAGCTTTGTTTATATGCGCCAGTATGTCCGAGCTCTTTAGTCACATTGTGTCGGTAACACAATGTTGATGTATCTTCTAGCGCAAGGATTGTGTTTGACAGCGTTATTGTAGGTAACAGCGAATTCAAACCGGCGGTAGCGATGTTATCTGCGTCAACTTTATCATTGCGAAGAAAGCGATATGCGCCTTCAATAGAGGCCTGTGAGCCAGATGCTTTCACAATAGAACTTCCTGTGTTGCTTGCCATTTGATGACTTATTTTTACCAGGCGTTTAGTGCGTCGTTCATCACCTAATTCAGCATGTTTAAACAAATGATTAGCCCATTTTTCAGTATCTTTTATCAGCATAATAATTAAACTCGATCGGTTTTTTCGTTATAACTGATCTGATCGACTGATATAAGTAAAGTTCAATTGAAGCCTAATTTATTTGTGTATAAGAGTCAG
>NZ_JADYXA010000017.1:0-71654 GCF_015864495.1 Pseudoalteromonas sp. SWYJZ98
AAGGGCCGTTGAAGACTACAACGTTGATAGGCAAGATGTGGAAGTGGTGTGAGCCATTAAGCTAACTTGTACTAATTACCCGTGAGGCTTAACCATACAACGCCAAACGCGTTTTATGCGATAGTGAAACAAGCGAAGAAGTTAATATAACTAAAGTAGATATTACTTAGAAAGACTTAAAAAATATTATCAGATATTTTCCAAATTCAGTTAATGCGTAGAGATACGAATTAACGCCCAAATTTGCTTGGTGACAATAGCGTTTTGGACCCACCTGACTCCATGCCGAACTCAGTAGTGAAACGAAACAGCGCCGATGATAGTGTAGCATTTGCTATGTGAAAGTAGGACATTACCAGGCTTCAAATTGTAGAAAGCCCGACTAGAAATAGTCGGGCTTTTTTACGTCTGCAGAAAAGTGATTCAGGGATTCTTCTAGAGCGAAGGACTTCTTAGTAAATAATTTATATCGATCAGCAATAATATTTAATCAATTTGAGGGATTAAATCTGACCCTAACTGCGTTAAAAACCTCAAATATGAAACACCTGAATAACGAATTTTTGCCCTTCTTTTATCGACTCCGCTTAGTTATTGCTCTAATCTCAATTTATAGTCTGTTCCATTATCTCGTTTATAAAATGTGACAGAGTTCGTTTAGGTAAAATTAGAATAATAAGGGCTTAATCATGAGTAAAGTTGAAAACCATCCGCATGGTATTTTTTGTTGGTCAGAGCTTTGTACGCACAATTGGAAAGACGGTAAGGCGTTTTATACATCATTATTTGATTGGGGGCATGACGATCAACCTATTGGAGAGAACATATACTACACCATGCTACAAAAGCAAGGTGATGATATCGCTGCAATGTACGAAATGCCTAAAGAGCAAATTAGTGCAGGTATCCCAAGTCATTGGTTGGCTTACATTGCCGTCGATAATGTTGATGATTGTGCGCTAAAAGCAAAAGAACTGGGTGCTGAAGTTATTGCCGGTCCTCATGATGTTATGAATGCAGGTCGCATGCTTATGCTAAAAGATCCAGTAGGCGCAACTGTTGCACTATGGCAGGGGAATGAGCATACAGGTTGTAAGCACTTAGGTGAATTAAATACGCCTTATTGGCATGAGTTAGCAACAAGAGATAGTAAAGTAAGTCGAGACTTTTACTGTGCTTTACTAGGCTGGGAAAGCGAAATAAAGCCTATGGAAGGGATGGACTACATTTTATTTTTAGTCGATGGACAACCAATTGCCGGTATGCTTGAAATGACAAGTGAATGGCCTGATGATACCCCTGCTCATTGGATGATTTATTTTGCAGTAGAGAGTTGCGATGTAATTGTTAGCAAAGCCGCTAGCTTAGGTGGACAAGTATGTGTTCCTGCAACAGATATCCCCGATGTTGGTCGTTTTAGTGTTATATGCGACCCTCAAGGTGCTGCATTTTCGGTGATCGAATCTGTTATGGATGACGTTTAAACACAGTTACATTAGCTTTAGCGTTAATTTGCTCGCTAGTTTGATATAATACTCGTCAATTAAATCGTCAGAAAGTGCAGAGAACGCAATGGAATTTGAACAAGATAGTAATTTAACCCTCCCTTTATTTCTATTAGATGAATCATTAAGTAATAGAGACTTAGAGCAGCCTGATTTTGAAATATCAATTGGACTTGATGATGAGTTACTTGCTCAAATTTGCCAGAACCCAAGTGAAGATAGCAGTGTCGCTATTACTGTTAGCGGTTATGAGTTGCTTATAACTAATCCTCTGTACTTAGCTATATTAGATCAAGAGCACGATGCGCAGATAACATTAACGCATGGCCCTCTTTTAAGTATTGTTTTGAATACTGAAGGTCAGAATACATTCGTTTCTCCTCAAATGGATATGATGCCCACATTTGATTTAGGTGATGAGGACGACGAATGAGAAAAATACTAATAAGTACGATAGCACTCATTATTTTAAGTGGTTGTGCATATTTGGGAAATGCTCACTACGATGATCTTTTTGGACCTGAACAAACACAAGAGAGAATGGTGCCTCATACCACAGGTGCTGGTGCTGATTTTTTACAAAATGTAAAACCTGTACTCGATACCCGCTGCGTCGTTTGTCATGGTTGTTACGATGCACCATGTCAACTGAAGCTCTCATCCCCTGAAGGTATTGACCGGGGGTTGAGTAAAGAGCTTGTTTACGATGGAACTCGTTTATTGGCAACGACCCCAAGCCGTTTATTATTTGATGCAACTAATACTCAGCAATGGCGAGAAAAAAACTTTACGCCAGTGCTAAATGAGCGCGTGCAAAGTGAAGAAGCTAACTTAGCGGGCAGTGTGTTATTTAATAGCTTAGTGTTAAAGCAAAGCCATGAATTGCCAGTAAATGAAGTGTTAGGTGATGAGTTTGACTTTTCGTTAGCGCGTTCGCAAACCTGCGCAACAATGGGTGAGTTCGATCGATTGGCAAGTGATCAACCTCATGGCGGCATGCCTTATGGTTTACCTGGTGTTTCGCGTGAAGAGTTTAATCATTTACAGAACTGGCTTAAAGGTGGTGGTAAAATGTCACATATTCAGCCACCGAGTAAATATGATCAGAATAAAATAGCGGGCTGGGAAGCATTTTTAAATCAAGATAGCTTAAAGTATCAGTTATCAGCACGGTATATTTATGAGCATTGGTTTTTAGCACATATTTATTTTACTTCAGAAAACCCACAAAGCTTTTTCAAACTAGTTCGCTCAAGTACGCCTCCTGGTGAGGAAATAAAGTTAATTAACACGCGTCGCCCATACGATGACCCTAAAGTTAGCCGTGTTTATTATCGTTTTATGCAAGAGCGTACAACCATACTTTCTAAAACACATTTACCTCTTGAGCTTAATGAAGCTAAATTACTGCGTTTATATGAGCAGTTTATTGCACCAGATTATAGGGTTACGCAAATGCCGAGTTATGAGGCTAAGGCAGCATCTAACCCTTTTAAAACTTTCGAAGTTATTCCAATTAATTCTAAGTATCAATTTATGCTTGATGAGGCAGAGTTAATTATTATGGGCTTTATAAAAGGGCCTGTTTGTCGTGGTCAGATTGCTTTAAATGTTATAAACGATCATTTTTGGGTGGCGTTTGCTGATCCTGATAAGGTTGCGACCCCTGCTGTAGGGGAAATGCTAATGCAACATGAAGAGGCATTAGAGCTTCCTGCCGCTGAGGAAAGTAATGCCTTACCCATTTCTAGCTGGGTTAAATATTCAGTTCGCGAGAAAAAGTATTTACAGGCGAAAGTTGAGCTGGCTAACAAAATGTTCAAAGGTGGTGAGCACCTTACAACAGACTTACTTTGGAAAGGTGATGGGCATAATAAAAATGCGGCACTAACTATTTTCCGCCATTTTGATAGTGCAACTGTAGTTAAAGGTTTTATTGGTCAAGAGCCTAAAACCACCTGGATATTAGATTATGCTTTGTTTGAGCGTATTCACTATTTGCTTGTAGCAGGCTTTGATGTGTACGGAAATATAGGCCATCAATTAGTGACACGCCTATATATGGATTTTTTACGTTTAGAGGGAGAGCAAAACTTTTTAGCATTGTTACCTGAGGCTAAACGTAATCAAATCAAAAAGCAGTGGTATCGTAACTCACCACCTGACTTATCTAAGTTCTTTAAAAATAACCGAGAATTTAGTCAGCCAAGTGGTATTAACTATAAAACTGATGATCCACAGCATGAGCTATATACTTTGATGAAAGAAGCCTTAGCGCCAGTTTTAAGTGAAAGATACAACTACACTGAAGTACCAAAGCCGTTAAATGTAGTAAGTAACATGCCAGCAAAAGCGGTAAACTTGTTACCTCAGCTTTCCTTTGTACTTGTAAAGCAAAAAGATGATAGCCATAAGGGCTACACTATTATTCACCATAATGCGCACTACAATATTTCTAGTTTACTAAACGAAGATGGTCAACGTGCTTATGAAGAAGATACCGCGACTATTGTTCCTGGCTTTATCGGTGATTACCCCGCAGCTATTTGGTATTTAAATAACGAGCAGCAAGTAAATGCTTTTGCCGAGCAATTGCCTATGATGCAAATAGAAGCCGATTATGGTGCTTTGAAATCTAAGTTTGGTATTCGACGTACTCATCCACAGTTTTGGCAATACAGCGATATATTGCACGATACAGCTAAAAAGTATCGTGGGATAGAATATGGAATGTTCGATTATAATCGATTAGAGAATCGCTAATATAATTTTACTACTATGGCCCAGCTTGATGCTGGGCTTTTTTATTGGGTATTAATAATTCGCTTAATTATTTTGACTGATTCTTCGTTTTAAAAAATTAGTCTACACTTATATAAAAAACTGGTTTATACATGTTCAATATTATTAAAAGCGTGAGAACACGTTACCGATGGGCACTAATTGCAATAGCGCTATTAATAAGTGGCTCTGCTTTATTAATGCAGCATAGTTTTTCTGTTCAGAAGTTTGATGCAAAAATTATTAACATCGCTGGTAGCCAGCGTATGCTCTCACAGAAAATTGCTTGGCACAGTAATGCTATGCTTAACATCAGTAATTACTCGCCAGCTCATACTGAGTCACTTGAGAAGTCCCTCAATACATTTAAAAAGTCCCATCAAACATTATTAACTAAAAACTCTGATGACGAATACATTTACTTAAATCCAGCGTTAGTAGACTTATATTTTGGTGAAACGATAGGGTTAGATAAAGCGGTATTTGACTATATAGAACAAACAGAGCGGCTTTTGTATCAGCAAGGAGAGATAAACCACTCAGTATTTTCTATAAAGCATGTTGAAACGTTATTAACAAAGCTTGATAAGGCAGTGAGCTTATTTGAATCTCAAGCTGTTAAAAAAGTAAATTGGGTCGCCAACCTAGAGATACTATGCTGGTTATTGGCAATGACATTATTACTTATTGAGTTAAGATTTGTTTTTATACCAATGGAAAAAGAGGTTTCAGACACGCTTTTAGAGCTACAAAAACAAAAAGATTTTGTTTATCAAACAAGTCAAAATAAAGAACATTTTATTGCCAGAGCTAGTCACGAATTTAGAACACCTTTGCAGGGACTTATTACGTCTATTGAGGAGCTAGAGGTTTCTGATAAACAGCAAAGCGTTAAAACCCAGCTAACTATTGCGCGCTTAGGTTAATAGCCATATTAGATGAATTACAAGACTTGCAGGCTTTAAGTGCAGGTAAATGGGTACCGCATTTAAATGACGAAAACCTTTTAGAGTCGTGTAATAAAGTAGTAATAGCTTACAAGCATGCGTGTAAGCAAAAAGGCCTAAAACTAGTTAGCTCTTTAGATGAATCGTTAAATTGTGTATGTAAATTGGATCATCAACGTTTGCAGCACACACTTACAGAATTAATTAGTAATGCAATTAAGTTTACACAAAAAGGTGAAATTACTGTTTCAGCTAAGCTTTTAAATGATGAATTTCATTTAACAGTGAGTGACACTGGCAGTGGCTTTTCGAAGAAGATTACCAGTCTTGAATTTGACTCATTTAAACAAACCAATCACTTTCAAGGGTTGAGAACAGGCCTAACCCGGGTTCAATACGTTGTAAAAGCACTGCATGGTGAAATTACTTTTACAAATAATAAAACTCATGGTGCTTTGGTGTCTTTGTGTTTACCAGTAACAATAAGTAAAGCCCTCCCAACACCTCTTAAAGTAAACGACAAGCTAACGTGTTTAGTCGTTGAAGATAATCCATTAAACACCATGTTATTAACCCGCATACTTAGCTTATTAGGTTTAAGCTATGATTGCGCTGAAAACGGCAAAGTCGCGTGTGATATGGTGAGTGAAAATCAGTACGATATTGTTTTTATGGACTTAAATATGCCTGTAATGGATGGGTTTGAGGCGATTAAAAAATACGCTCTGATCTTAATAAAATAATGCCAATTATTGTTATAACAGCAAATACTTCACAAAATGATATAGAGCGAGCTTATAAATACGGGGCTAACCTTCATATGCATAAACCAATAAGTCAGCAAGCAATTAAAGACGCATTAAATAGTATTAGCGTTGTTAGTGAAATAAATTAATTTTGCAGATAACAAGCTTGCTAAGCACTTTTAATATACGTTAACTTGCTGTTTTAAGGTTTATTAGGAAAAGTTAGTGCAGTCAATTACGCTTGAGCAATTTAATGGTTACTTACAAGGACAAGGCAAAAGTCGTTACGACATATGCAACCTAGATTGGCAAGTTAATCTAGGAGAACATTGGCTGCTTCTAGGTGCTAATGGAGCCGGTAAATCTGCTCTGACAGCTGCGTTAATCGGTGAAGCTAAGTGCGAAAGTGGTCAGCGTATAAGTAGTATTAATAAGCTTATGCTCGTGTCTTCAGATTCGCATAAACAGTTACTAGCCCAAGAATTAGCGCATGAAAAGCACAGCCTCGTTAAAGATCTTATTTTTACAGAGCATAGTAATAATGATGAGTTATTAGCGCAGCTAATAGAGTTATTTAAATTTAGCTCATTACTAAATAGGCATTTTAGAGACCTTTCAACGGGTGAAACTCGTAAACTCCTACTTATAAAAGCACTCAGCTCCCATAGTGAGTTAGTCGTGCTTGATGAGCCATTTCATGGACTCGACGTACAATCTTGCCAGCAGCTCAATAAAATACTCATAGAACTTAGCCAAACTATTACTTTTGTTTTTGTACTAAACCGCCTAGACGAAATCCCTTCATTCATTACTCACTATGGCTATGTAAGCCAAGGTTGCTTGTTACATACTTTAGCGAAGCCAGACAGTGAGCAATTGAGTGATTTACTAAAACTACTTCATTTAGAACATACCTCATTGGATGTGCCATCTCCTGATACCGAACAAGAGCAAAAGGCATTCACCGGTAATACCTTAGTTAAATTGAGTAATGCTAAAGTTAGTTACAGTGATGTAAGCATATTCAAAAATCTCAATTGGACTATAGAAAAGCATCAGCATTGGCAGCTCAGTGGAGCGAACGGTTCAGGCAAAACATGCTTATTAAATTTAATAACAGGTGATAACCCACAGTGTTATAACAATGACATTGAAGTGTTCGGTTTTAAACGTGGGACAGGGGAGAGTATTTGGGATATAAAACAGCATATTGGTTTTATATCTAACGCGCTACATATGGATTACCGCGTAAGTATATCGGCTTTAAATACTGTTATTTCAGGATTTTACGATAGCATAGGTTTATATCAAAAACCGAGCGACGCACAAATTAATATTGCTCAACAGTGGCTGGCATTTATTGGTTTAAGTGATAAACAAAATACCTCATTCACCCAGCTATCGTACGGCGATCAGCGTATGTTGTTAATTGTGCGGGCTATGGTAAAACATCCAACGTTACTTATTTTAGATGAACCTTGCTTAGGCTTAGATGAAGCAAACAGGCAACGTGTACTGCTACTAATAGAGAAAATTTGTGCTGCCAATACAAGTACTGTGATTTATGTAAATCATCATGCGGCAGACAAAATTAAAGGAATAGAGAATTACTTAAAAATGGAAGACTTTCATTAAAAGCTCAGAGAAAGGTTGAGGGGGAATTCACTCAACCCATTTTTATTTTAAAGACGAGTAACGCTAAAACCTTTATCTCGAAGTTGTTTAAGTAACCCGTGTTTTTCAGGTAAATGCAGAGCGCCTACAGCAATAAATAGTTGCTCGTTTGCTAAACGCGGTGTGAGTTGTTTAACCCAATTATTATTGCGGTTAGTTAGCATTACTTGCTCGCTAATTTCACCGTAATTACTGTCATCAAAACTCATGTTGTAGTAATCGGTTAGTGTATCCATGTCACCGCTTTTCCATGCATTAACTAACTTGATAAAGTAAGTATTAATATCGGCTAGTTGCTCAAAGGTTTCTTCAATCATTTCATTGCTTAATAGCGCCATACCATCAAACATTTGTAGTTGTTGCTCTAGGGTTTCAAGCTCGCCAATTTTAATATTATGCTCTTTAGCATAACTAAGCACTTGCTTGTCTATACCGGTTTTATCTGAATATCCTGCATTTTGAAATTCAATTTGCATCATAGTCACCATAACAGCCCAAGGCTTTAAGCCATTAAACATAGCAATATCAATCGACTTTTTAGCAAAGTAATCTTTTAGCTTGGTATAATTTTGCTTTGAAAGCTCAGTTTGCAGTGTTTTACCGTCACTTAGCATCATAAATGGCATTGAGCGCTGCTGCATTTCAAGTGGAGTAAGTTTGCTTATATCAACTTCAACAATCACTTCTTTGCTTGCGCTAATCGCATCGGTTACATTTTTAGGTAAGCCTTTCATGCTGGCATCACCAACGTGTACGGTGCCAAATAAGTAAGAGCTAACGCCATTTTTTTCTATTTTATATAAGGCAGGAGCAGCATAGCTGTTAAGGCTAAATGTTATAAGTAATGCCACAATAAAAAAGTGGCTAATACGGGTAAGAGCATTCATGGTTTGTCCTTAAAATCTCAAAATTAGTAGTGTAAATACTAACCTAAATTTACTTCAGAGGTAACGTTAATATAAACGTTAACGTATTGTTTTCGGTATTACTGGCCGTAATAGTAAAGCCATTTAAGTTACATAAGCTCTGTACAATTGATAATCCTAAACCATGGCGCTGGTTATTAGTTCTAGATGAATCTAGCTGATAGAGCGGGTCAAAAATAGCAGTTAGCTGTTCATTACTTAGTGGTTTATTTACTTTGTTACTAACAGAGATGGTCATGTTTGTGCTGTTATTTACGGCAGTTAATTTAATTGGCGCCTCAGGAAGTCCATAAAATAGTGCGTTATCGATTAAGTTACATAAAATGGTATTTAAACTAAATTCGTCAGCATTAAGTGTAATCTCGTCACTTATTTCGTTATTTAAACGCGTTTTAATACTTGGATGCTTAAAGGTCAGCTCATCAATAATTTGATTTACTAAGTTATTTAGCATGATATTTTGTGCATCCAATTGCATAGCACTACTACTTGAGCGCTGCAATAATAAGAGGTTGCTAACAATCGTTTTCATACGCTGTGAAATATTAAGCACATCACTGGTATAGGTGTCGCTAATGCGTTTATCGTCAGGGTAGCGAATAGCCACCTCTGAGAGGCTTATGAGTTCAGCTATTGGGGTTTTAAGCTCGTGTGCAATGTCGCTTGTTAGGCGTTTTTCATTACTATAGAGTTGCTGATTAACGGTAATAAACTTATTTAGCTCGTTACGTATAGGTTCTATTTCTTCTACTTTAAAGTCGCTTTCTATTGTTTGCGCAACACCGGTAATATCGAGTAACTTAATTTGGTCGTTTAAATTGTGTAGAGGATGCAGGCCTTTATTTACAATACGTGTCACTAAATAGCGCACACCAAACACACCAAGCACACAGGTTAAAATAAAGACTACATCAATAATAATCAGTACTTTATTAAGTTCGGCTGTCGGCGCTGCGATTGCAAGCGTCATGGTATTAAAAACAGCAGAGTGAGTGGGATTTCTATCATCTTTTTGGGCTACAAAGTGACTTATAAGTGCTCGGCCATCACGCCTGTTAGGAAGCTCGTAATCTATAATTTTAGATTCGTTTATCGGCATTTCTAAAAAAGGCAGGTTAGCATTTTCATAAAGCGCTAATGAGTCCGAGCGCTCAAACACATCACGGCCATGCCATAACTGGTAAAACTCCGTGGCATCGGCTGCTTCATACTCCGACATAAACTCACCAGCAAAATCAAATTCAACCACGTTGTTGTCATCTTCAACTAAGGTTTTTAAGTAGTTAGCTTTGTTAGTTAAAGACTGATTAAACTGATCTTCCACCCAAGTATCAACACTTAAATCAACGGTTAAAAATATGGTGAATAAAATAACCGAGATCACAGCGCTAATATTATTAACGAGTTTACGTTTTATTGAGTGACTTTTATTTTGTTGTTGCGACATAACCAAATCCACGTTTGTTTTTTATCGGGAGCTCGCCATCAAACTGTCTTACTTTTTTACGTATGGTTGAGATGTGTGCTTCAAGCGCATTTTTAGAGAGCATATCAAACTGACCTACCACGGCTTCACTTATAAGCTCGAGCCCTAATACTCGCTCTGGAGCGTTAAATAAGCATTCTATTATTTTGTATTCATTACGCGTGAGCTCAATGGCATGTTGCTTGTAATGAAGAGTTTTAAGGGAAAGATCTAATACGCAATCACCTACGGTAAGGGTATTTTGTTGGTTTTGCAGTGAACCGCGACGAAGTAATGCAAGGACACGAGCATGGAGTTCTTCAAACGAAAATGGCTTAGTTAAATAATCGTCAGCGCCTTTCATAAGGCCGCTAATTTTATCTTGAGGCTCACTTCGTGCCGATAAAATTAGCACACGGCTTTGGCTATTACTGCTGCGCAGTGCTTGTAAAATACTCATGCCATCAACGCTCGGTAGCATTAAATCAAGTACGAGGAGGTCGTAGTTTCCACTTAGTGCCATACTCAACCCTTCTGAGCCATCACCAGTTTCATCTACGGTAAAACCAAGGTTGCTAAGGCCAACTTGCAAGCTGCGTCTTAGTGCTTCAGAGTCTTCAATAACGAGGATTTTCATGTTTACTCGGTTTATAAAAATAGCCTTGTTACTTTAACAAGGCTTTATTATCAAGTCACTTGGTTAATGATACCAACCATTTGTATAAGCTAGATTACCTAAGTTCGCATGGGCCAGGGCTTTTTTTACTAATTGCTCATCGTTTTCACATGGCACAAGCTGGTTATTGCTATACGTATAGGTGGTTGCTGGTTTTTGTGGTTGTAACACCACCACTTTATTATCGTGCATGTAGGCAAAGTTTTTGTCGTATTGCATCATTGCGCGTTGTTTGTTGTCGCTAATTGGCTTTGATAAATCATGACCTATCATTGGGTGCTTACCACTTGCGCCAATTAAAGACAGTAGAGTAACAGGAATATCGAGCTGACTGGCTAGTTGGCTATCTCGTTTATGGGTAATACCTTTTCCAAAAATAACGGCCGGAATTTTAAAGTGATCAACCGGTACTAAATTTGAACCCGATACGCGCGAGTCGTGATCGGCAATAACTATAAACACGGTATCATCCCAGTAGCTCGATTTTTTAGCTTTTTCGATAAAGCTGCCTAGTGCGTAATCGGCATACTTGGCAGCATTATTACGAGTTTGTTTTTGTTTATCGTACAGCGTTATTTTATCGTCAGGAAAGTCATACGGGCTATGATTAGAGCTTGAGAATATAAGGCTAAAAAAGGGTTTTTTTTGATTTTTAAGCTTAGTAAGTTCTATGTTGGCTTGGTCGTACAAGTCTTCGTCTGATGCGCCCCACGAGCCATTAAAGTCTATTTTTTTAAAGTTATTTGTATCTACGATACTTTTAAAACCGTTGCCTAAAAAGAAGCTGCGCATGTTATCAAAATGGCTTTCGCCACCATAAATGAACTGCGTGTTGTAATTTTGCTTCGCTAAAAAATCAGCAATGGTAAAAAAGTCGCGTTGTGATTTATCAAGCTTAACAACTGCACGCGAAGGCGTTGGTGTAAACCCTGTAATTACTGCCTCAATTCCACGTACTGAACGTGTGCCCGTGGCGTATAAATTATCAAACCCCCAGCCTTGTTTATAAAGGGCGTCTATATTAGGTGTAAGCGGTAAACCGCCAAGCGTGCCTACATAACGAGCACCTAAACTTTCTTGTAAAATAATGACTAAATTTTTGGGTTTACCTGTATTACTTGCGCGATGAAACGTTTTTGTAGGGGCGGTTACATCGCTAAATGCGGCTTGCGTATTTTGCATGTTATTACGCACAATACTAAGTAATTCATCGGTGGGCATTTTACCGTAATAGTCTTGGCTCGATTGCTCATTAGAAAGTTGCTTAACTGCAAACGCGACGCTATAAAGTGAGTTAAGGGTTAAGTCGTTAAGTAAGTGATCAGTAGAAAACGAGACCATGGCGGGGTTAAGTGGTCTGTGCCCTAATGAGTTGCGGGCGCCAAAAATAGTTAAGCATACTAAAATAAGCGCTAAAATTGATTGATTTAAACCTGTTAGTGATGACTTGCTTTGCCATTGATTGCTAAATATTTTACTTGCAAATTTACAGCTTAAAATAAGTGCTATAACAGCAATAAATACTTCTAACTTATAGCCTGAAAAAATCATTTTTGAGACTTCTTTAGGATAAATTAAATATTCTATAAATAAGCGGTTTGGGCGTAAATCGTACTCGTTTATAAACGTAGGCGTAATCACTTCAAAAAAAACAAGTAAAGCAGACATCGTCACTAAATAAATTTTAATGAGGCCGCGTACTTTATTTTGCCACCCTACGCTTTGCATCAGTAAAATAAGTAGTAATGCGGGCATAATAATGTAGCTTAGAGTGGCTATATCAACTCTTAAACCACCTATAAATATAGATAACCACGCATGCGATCCAAATACACGCTCCCCTTGCCATACACTTAATCCAAAGCGAGCAAGTGTTAAAAAGCTAAGTGCCAAAACAGCAAATACAACAAAAATCCATACAGGGCCAAGTGTATTTTGTATTTTAGGTATAAAAGTTAGCTTTATGCCCATAACACAGCCCACCAAATAAGAGCGGCAATTAGCATAGCTATAAACACGCTTGCAGAGGCTATATCTTTAGCTAGCCCCGAAAGCTCATGGTATTCACTGCCAATTCTATCAACTACAACCTCAACTGCCGTATTTACCAGCTCAGCAAACAATACAAAAAGCAGGCTAGCTATAAGCAGTAATTTATCCCTTAGTGCAATTTCTTGAAGCCACACAAACACACCGAGTAATGAAAACAGTGCTAGCTCTTGTTGAAACGCCGCTTCAAATCGACTCATCCATTTTAAGCCGTTAAAAGAATGGCTTAAGGTAAAAATAAGGCGCATTAAGCCTTGGCGTTTTATAACGGTTTTATTACTCATAGTTTTATTTCGCTTGGTGTTGTTTGGCAGTTAGCAAGTAAATCGAGCGATGCCTGATACGTTTTGCTTTTAATGCCAATTAAATTTAAAAGGGTGTGAAAAATATTGTTGTGTGAGCGTGCAGCGCGGGTGTCTAAATTAGCTAAACAGGTATTAGTAATGCGCTGATTATGCTCATCAGCCCACATATAAAGAGGAACGTGCGTTTGTGTGCTAGGTGCAAAGCTATACGGAAAACCATGTAAATAAGCACCGGCTTCGCCAAGTGATTCACCATGATCAGAGACATATAAAAACTGCTTATCTATGTTGTTTGGCAGCGCTTTTAATTGCTCAATTACCTGGGCGTTAACAAAGTCGCTGTACGCAATTGTGTTGTCGTAGGTATTAACTAATTCATCGAGTGAGCAGTTTTGAATGTCGCTTCTGTCGCACGTGGGCGTAAATTGCTTAAATTTTTCTGGGTAGCGTTTAAAGTAGGTTGGTCCGTGTGAGCCCATCATGTGTAGGACGATAACGGTATTAGCTTGGTTTAAATTAGCGAGTTTGCGCTTAAGTGGAGCAAGCAGTGCTTCATCAAAACAATATTTTCCATCGCAAAGCGCTGATGGGGTGATTGGGATATCAATGTTAACAACACGGGTGCATACGTTTTTACAGCCGCTGTTGTTATCAACCCACAGTACGTCGCTGCCAGCTTGTTGTGCTAAATCAATCAGGTTTTGTTGGTTGTCGGCAGCTAATCGATCAAAGTTATCTTGTGTTTGCAGTGAAAACATACACGGCACAGACACTGCAGTAGCGGTGCCACAAGACGCCACATTATTAAAATACGTCACATTATACTTTTGTGTATAAGGGTTGGTGTTGCGCTTATAACCTTGATACGCAAAGTTTTCTGCTCGTGCGGTTTCGCCAACAACCATAACTGTTACGCTGGTGGTGTTAGGCGCAATAAGAGTGGGTGTTGCATCTATATTTTTAAATTCTATATTGGTATACAGCAGCTGATCGCGCATATATTTATAACCGCTAGAGAGGTATTGAAACGGAATAATTTCTTTTTTCAAAATGCGGTTGTTACGACCAGTGGCTGCGTAATCGGCGTAAAAGTTAGCGACCACTAAAGCAATTAGTGAGCAGCACGCTACAATAAGTTTTATACGACTAATTGCTTCTTGGTGAGGGCGGGTAAAGTGTATTTTTACTTTGCTTAATATAAAAACAGGTAGCGCACAAAACAGTAGTAGAAAGCCTATGAGCTGCGGATTTAAATAGCTCAGCGCTTCGCTTGAATCAGTTTCGAACGTGTTTTGAATCATTGAATAGTCAAACACGACGCCGTAATTTAATGAGCCGTAAAGTACGGCACTCGAAATTATCAGTAAAAGGTAGTTAATTGGTTTTAGTAACCACCTAACCGACACTATTGAAAAGAAAATAATTAAAAGGCATAACAACAGCAGTGGCACTGAAAGTAAAAATAGCCATGAAAAAGATGCAAGGGAGGTGATGGCGCTAAACGAACCTTGAATAAAAGGAATGTTTATAACTAAACAGTAATAACAGGCAATCATCACTACAAAGGCATTTGCACTACAGTGAATGTAAAACCGCTTACTACGATTTGGCTTTTTTTGTGCTGGTGTTTGGCTAGTTATGTTCATATTTAGGCTCGTTTAAAATAACAACGCCATGCTATGCAACAACACTTAAGAGTCGCTTAAGAGAACCTACGCATTACCTGAAGGTGATAAATAATTTTATTTATAAAAATATTCTCAAAAATTAATCAAACCTTAAATAAGGGATATAAGAATAGTGAATTTCTGAGATTAAAATTAGAGCATAAAAAAACCACTACCAGCTTGTATAATGAATTTTAAAACCTGATAAATTGCCTTTTAGTCTTTTTGTTAGATTAACTTTGGTGTTGACTTAAAGGGCCTAGCGCGGTACTAATATAAAAAGAGAGCGAAGGAATAACCTTCGCGATAATTGAACAAAATTTGGTATTGATTACATGCTTACAAACGCACTTAACCTAGTCCTGATTATTATCGTGGTGATTATCCCCGCGAGGGCTTCGTAGTGCTTTAAAAACTTAAGCATTAAAAAAGCCCTCCGCACTTAACCGTTCGGAGGGCTTTTTAGTTTTAAGGGTAAAATTTGTAATTGGGTTGTCACTGAGGAATGAGGGTTTATTAATGACAGGCGCAGAACTAACAATCGACTTATTGGCCAAACACGGCGTAAACGAAGTATTTGGCTACCCAGGCGGAGCTATTATGCCAATTTACGATGCGCTGTATGGCGCGCCAGTCAAACACTACCTAACTCGCCATGAGCAAGGTGCAGGGTTTGCAGCTGTTGGTTATGCTCGTAGCACACGTAAATTAGGCGTATGTTTTGCAACATCGGGCCCAGGTGCAACTAATTTAATAACCGCTCTTGCTGATGCGATGATGGACTCAGTACCATTATTGGCGATCACCGGCCAAGTGCCTACTGCAGCGATTGGTTCAGATGCGTTTCAAGAAATAGATGTACTAGGTATGTCGCTTTCGTGTACTAAGCACAGCTACATGGTAGAACGAGCTGAAGACTTAGCAGAGATATTACAAGAAGCAATTCATTTAGCGCAAAGCGGCCGCCCAGGTCCCGTACTTGTCGATATCCCAAAAGATATTCAAATGGCTCAAGTCCCTTTTAAACCTTGGCTAGCAGCTGATGAATACTTACCAGAGTTAGATTTAAAGCAAGTTGCTATTGCTAATCAATTGTTGAGTGAGGCTAAACAGCCTGTAGCGTATGTAGGTGGTGGTGTACAAGCCGCTGATGCGCAAGACGAGCTAATGCAATTTTTAAATAAAACTCAGATGCCAGCTGTATCTACACTTAAAGCGTTGGGCAGTGTATTACCAGATTACGAACATTACTTAGGTATGTTGGGTATGCATGGTGGTCAAGCTGCTAATATCGCAGTGCAAGAATGTGATGTACTTGTATGTATAGGGGCACGCTTTGATGACCGCGTAACAGGCAACTTAGCTAAATTTGCAGCTAAAGCTAAAGTAATCCATTTAGATATAGATGCTGCTGAAGTTGGTAAGCGAAAACCTGCTAAAGCTTCATTAATTGCTGATTTAAAGACGTCGTTACCCGCACTTGAATGCTTTGTAACACCTAAAGCTTGGTGTGACACAAATAAAGAAATGAATATTAAGCATGCGTGGCGTTACGACTACCCAGGTGAGAAGGTTTTTGCACCGTACTTATTAAACCAACTAAGCCAACGCATGCCAAAAACAGGGGTTGTGTGCTGCGATGTAGGTCAGCACCAAATGTGGGTAGCACAACACATGAAGTTTACTCATCCGAGTAATCATTTAAGCAGTGGTGGTGCAGGGACAATGGGCTTTGGTCTACCTGCGGCTATTGGTGCACAAGTAGCACGCCCAGATGACTTTGTTATCACTGTATCGGGCGATGGTTCTATAATGATGAATATTCAAGAATTGGCCACTATTCGTCGTAACAATTTACCTGTAAAAATATTAATTTTAGATAACCAGCGTTTAGGGATGGTTCGCCAATGGCAAGAACTATTTTTTGAAGGGCGTTATTCTGAAACTAACCTGTCGGATAACCCAGACTTTGTGCAATTAGCTGCTGTATTTGGTATCCCAGGGCAAACAATTACTCACGCTAACCAAGTTGATGATGCGATAACTGCATTAGTTAACAGTAAAGGTCCGTACATAGTACATGCCTGTATTGATGATAAAGAAAATGTTTGGCCACTTGTACCACCTGGGGCTGCTAACGACGAAATGATGACGGAGAAAGCAAAATGAAACATAGCCTAACTATTGCATTAAAAAGCCAAAGTATAGCGGTAGAGCGCTTTTTACGAGTGGTGCGTCATCGTGGTTTTGACCTTACGCATTTTCAGCTCAATATGGACGATGGTTTTTATAATGTAGACATGACGGTAGATAGTGATAAACCAATTCACCTTTTAACCAGCCAGTTAAATAAGCTGGTGGATGTCAAAGAAGTCACTTTACAAAATTTACAGCAACAACAGGCTGTGTAATTACGAACTGAAAAACAATTTACGAGTAACTGAATCACTCGGTTACTCACCAATTTTAGAATGAGGAATGCCCGCTTATTTTGCGGCAAAAACTGAGGTAACTATGGCTAAATTAAGAAGTGCAACAACAACTGAAGGGCGTAAACGCGCAGGCGCTCGTGCATTATGGCGCGCAACAGGTATGACCGACACCGATTTTGGTAAGCCGATTATTGCCGTAGTTAACTCGTTTACACAATTTGTACCAGGGCATGTTCACCTTAATCAGCTAAGTGAACTTATGGCTGAAACCATTACACAAGCCGGTGGCGTCCCTAAAGAATTTAATACTATTGCGATTGATGATGGTATTGCAATGGGTCACGGCGGCATGCTTTATTCGCTGCCTTCACGCGACTTAATTGCTGACTCAGTTGAGTATATGGTAAATGGTCATTGTGCTGATGCGATGATTTGTATTTCAAACTGCGACAAAATTACTCCAGGAATGATGCTTGCAGCACTACGCTTAAATATTCCGGTAATATTTGTATCAGGCGGTCCAATGGAAGCTGGTAAAACTAAGCTTGCTAACATCGATATTAAACTTGATTTAGTAGATGCCATGGTTAAAGGCGCTGATGAATCGGTAAGTGATGCAGATTCAGAGCAAGTAGAGCGCTCTGCGTGTCCAACATGTGGCTCGTGTTCAGGCATGTTTACTGCAAACTCAATGAACTGTCTGCTAGAAGCGATTGGTTTAGCATTGCCAGGTAACGGCACGACGCTTGCGACTCATAAAGACCGTAAACAACTTTATGTTGAAGCGGGGGCTCGTATTGTTGATTTATGTCGTGAGTATTATCAAAAAGATAATCAAGATGTATTGCCACGTGCTATTGCTAACAAAACAGCCTTTATGAATGCAATGGTTGTTGATATTGCAATGGGTGGCTCGTCAAATACGGTATTGCATTTACTTGCTGCAGCGCAAGAAGCGGGCGTTGATTTTGATATGTCGCACATTGATGCGCTCTCTCGTAAAACACCATTTTTATGTAAAGTTGCACCAGCGACACCTGAATATCACATTGAAGATGTGCACCGCGCAGGCGGCATGATGGCAATCGTACGTGAACTTGGCAAAGCAGGCTTAGTTGATATGTCAGTTAATCATGTTGCTGGGTCAACTATGGCTGAGCTCGTTAAAAAATGGGATGCAACAGATCCTACTAACGAAGCAGCGCGCAAATTTTACCGTGCTGGCCCTGCGGGCATTCGTACCACTAAAGCAATGAGCCAAGAGTGTCGTTGGGACGAGGGCGATAACGACCGTGTTAATGGGTGTATCCGAAGTGTCGAACACGCTTTTCGTCAAGATGGTGGCTTAGCTGTACTTTCGGGTAATTTAGCAGTTGATGGCTGTATTGTTAAAAGCGCTGGCGTTGTTGATGAAATGCTACATTTTGAAGGTACTGCAGTCGTGTACGAGTCACAAGATGATTCTGTAGAGGGTATTTTAAACGATGAAGTAAAAGCCGGTGATATCGTGGTTATTCGTTACGAAGGCCCTAGAGGCGGCCCAGGTATGCAAGAAATGCTATACCCAACTAGCTACTTAAAATCAAAAGGACTAGCTGAAAAATGTGCACTTATTACTGATGGTCGCTTTTCGGGTGGTACTTCGGGTTTATCAATTGGTCATGTGTCACCAGAGGCGGCAAGTGGTGGTGCAATTGCTTATGTTGAAAATGGCGACAAAATCATTATTGATATCGCAACCCGTGAAATTACGTTAGCGTTAAGTGATGAAGAGCTTGAAGCACGTAAACAAAAACAATTAGCACGCGGAAAACTGGCTTACAAACCAGTTGATCGTGAGCGCTATGTATCGTCTGCTTTAAAGGCTTATGCATTACTTGCAACAAGTGCTGATAAAGGCGCAGTGCGTGACTTAGCTAAATTGGAGGCGCTTAGTTAATTATGGTCTCTCAAGAGCTCGATTATTTTCGCGCTATTATTCAAGCAAACATGGAGCCTTTGGCTAAAGTTACCGAGGTCAGCGAAATGGCTGAGCTCGGTGCTAAATTAGGTAACCATGTTTGGTTAAAGCGTGAAGACCAACAGCCCGTGTATTCATTTAAATTACGCGGTGCGTATAACAAATTAAATAAATTACCTAAAGGCTCAGTGGTTATCACTGCTTCAGCGGGTAATCACGCTCAAGGGGTTGCACTAAGTGCTTCTCACTTAGGGCATCAAGCTACAATTGTAATGCCAGTAACAACGCCTGAAATAAAAGTAAGTGCGGTACGTGCGCTAGGCGGTGAAGTTGTGCTACATGGGCATCATTTTGATGCCGCAAAAGCACATGCGCTTGAGCTTACAGAGCAACGAAACGGTATATTTGTTCCACCATTTGATGACCCAGACGTCATTGTTGGTCAAGGTACTGTAGCGCGTGAGCTTATGCAGCAATTAAACGAGCTTGATGCGGTGTTTATTCCTGTTGGCGGCGGCGGTTTACTTGCTGGGATGGCGGTTTATATTAAATCGCTGCGTCCAGATATAAAAGTAATTGGTGTAGAAGCCGACGAAAGTGCATGTTTACAAGCGGCACTTAAAGCAGGTAAACCGGTAGAGCTTGAGCGCGTTGGCAGTTTTGCTGATGGCGTAGCGGTTAAAATTATTGGCACTGAAACATTTCGCTTAGCGCAAAAGTTTTGTGATGAAGTTATAACCGTCACCAGCGACGAAATATGTGCTGCCATGCAGGATATTTTTGTATCTACCCGTGCAATAGCAGAGCCTTCAGGTGCACTTGCAACGGCAGGGCTTAAAAAGTGGAGCCAGCAGTCGGGGTTAAAAGGGTTACATTTAGCGGCTGTTTTATCCGGTGCTAATTTAAACTTTGATCGCCTGCGTTATGTTGCAGAGCGCACTGCGCTGGGTGAAAAAAACGAAGCGTTATTAGCGGTTACTATTAAAGAAGAAAAAGGCAGCTTTAAACAGTTTTGTGCTTCTTTAGGTGGCCGTGCTATTACTGAGTTTAACTACCGTTATGCAGGACCTGGTGAAGCACAAATATTTGTAGGTATTGCCCTGCGCCAAGGCGAGCAAGAGCTTAATGAGCTAAAGCAAGACTTAACAAATAATGACTACCAATTTTGCGATCTGTCGGATAACGAACTCGCTAAATTACATGTGCGCTATATGGTTGGCGGAAAAGCACCCGAGCAATTGCATGAGCGCTTACTTCGCTTTGAATTTCCAGAGTATCCAGGTGCGCTTGCACGCTTTTTAGATACTTTAGGTAGCAATTGGAACATTACCTTATTTCATTATCGTAATCACGGTGGTTCGATGGGGAATGTACTGGCAGGTTTTGCTATTGAGCCGAGTCAGTATGAGATGTTTAACGAGCACTTAAACCGTTTAGGTTACAGTGTACAAGATGAAACACAAAATCCGTGCTTTAGCCAATTTTTAACATCAAAGCCCCAAGCAGAAAAAGCCGAAAAACTCGCCTCAGTATAATCCTTCTTTAAAGGCAGGCACCTAACTAGGGTGCTTGCTTTATCGCACGTTTTACATATAGTTACAGGTAATCAACATACTTTTTGAGGACACCTAGTTGCTATTTAAAGGATTAATCATTGGATTGTGCTTTTTTTGTAGCCATATCGCGGCGCAAGAATCAGTCACATTACAGCTAAAATGGACACATCAGTTTCAGTTTGCTGGCTACTATATGGCAAAGCAAAAAGGCTTTTATAATGAAGCGGGCCTTGATGTAACCATTAAGCAAGCTAATCCAATGCAACCTGATACCTTTGCTCCTGTCGCCAGTGGCGAAGCACAATTTGGAGTTGGGCACTCTGGTATTTTACAGCAACGTATTAATGGACAACCTCTTGTTGCTATGGCTGCCTTATTGCAATTTTCACCTTACTGCTGGATGGTTAAAGACACGTCTGATATTTTTCATCCACGTGACTTTGTTAATAAACGTATCACTGCGGTAAGCAAAAATGATGGTACCGAACTACTTATTATGCTTAAACGCAGTGGCGTTGATGTGGATAAACTCAAAGTTTACGATGGCGAAAATCCAGGCCAGGCTTGGATTGAAAACAAGCTAGATGCTATGCAAGTGTATGTTACTACAGAGCCTTATTATATGACTCAACAAGGCGTAGCTCATCGACTTGTTTGCCCACAGCGTTATGGTATGGACGTATATAGCGACATTTTATTTACCAGCGAAAACATGCTGAAGAAAAATCCTCAAACGGTCGAAAAATTCTACCAAGCGAGCCTAAAAGGATGGCGTTATGCAATGATGAACATGGATGAAGCCATTGCAGTCACCCAGCAAAACTATGCACCGGGTAAAAGCTTTTATCAGCTCGCTTTTGAGGCTGAAGTACTAAAAAGTTATATAACCCCACCCACCACCAGTTTAGGACATATGTCGATAGCAAAGTGGCGCTTAATTGCGGACTTATATGGCATACCGCAAAACGAATTTGACGAAGTAAAATCTCACTTTATTTATAAATACCAAGAACCTGAAAAGATGCAGTTATCGTGGATGCTCATGGCAGCTATTTTGGTAAGTATTATTTCAATACCTTTGTATTTACGGCTGATTTTTAGTAAAAATTAACTGCTTAGGTAATTCCCGAAACTGATATAATTAATTGTCTTTTTTATTTTTTAAGCTGTTATGACTTTAGCTGAGCAATTTTTAGCACTTGATTCACTTTTAATGCGTCATCGTCAGTATTGGCAGTGCACTGCATTTGATTTTGACACTATACCTTGGCCAGAGCTACAAGGCATACTTAGCGAACTAACTGATGACCAGGTAAGCGTTCTTGATAACGATCAAAACCAGCTATACCAATTTTTTAGCCAGCACATAAACCAACTTGATGAACTTGTAAAGTTATGCGAGTTACCTAGCACAGCCCACTCTCGAGCTGATTATCCATTTTGGATAAGTAACGGCATTAAAGGTCGTAAGTTTGCACAGTTACAAGATTTTGTATCTGCACTACCTAATACCAAACAACCTGTTTTAGAGTGGTGCGCGGGTAAAGGGCACTTAGGTCGAATGCTTGCGTTTAATGGCGCAAGTAATGTACATAGTATTGAACTTCAACAAAGCTTATGCGAGCAAGGACAAAAAAGTGCACAGCAACAAGGCTTAGCAATGCACTTTAGCCAAGCAGATGTATTAAAAGACGATATCACTCAATTTTTTAATACAGACATGCATGCTGTAGCGCTTCACGCATGCGGTGGCTTACACCAAGCATTTATGCGCCAAGCAAGTTTAGCGAAAGTACAGCAAATTAGCTTTTCACCTTGTTGCTACCATTTATTTACGGCTAATGAGTACCGTGCAATGAGTGAGGTTGCAAATAAAAGTGAGCTTAATTTAACGCATCGTGATTTAAAGCTCGCATTACAAGAAACCGTCACAGCGCCCTCTCGTCTGGAAAAAGTACGTAAAACAGAACTTGAGTGGCGACTTGGTTTTGATGCACTAAGAAAGTCGATCACTGGCGAGCAATATTACGTAAGCGTACCGTCGGTTAACAAAGCTATATTCTCAGATTCGTTTAAATCGTTTTGTTCATGGGCTGCAGATGAAAAGGCAATGAAATTACCTCAAGGTATTGATTATATTAAATATTTAGAGGTTGGGGTGGCTCGAAAAAAAATAACTGACCGAGTTGAACTGGTTCGACATGTGTTCAGAAGAGCGATTGAAGTTTGGCTTGTGCTCGATCGTGCTTTATATTTGCAACAGCAAGGTTATCAAGTAAGCGTTAAAACGTTTTGTGAAAAGCAGTTAACGCCTCGTAATATTTTGATTCTTGCTAATGTCCATTAAATTTCCGTCCTCGACTTAATAAGAGATGCAATGAGAAAGTTAAAAAATTTATTCGATAACAACAAACGTTGGGCTGCTCGTACAAGTGAAGCAGACCCTGAGTTTTTTAAAATTTTATCTATGCAACAAAATCCAGAGTATTTATGGATTGGTTGTTCAGACTCTCGTGTACCTGCAAATCAAATAGTTGATTTATTACCAGGCGAATTATTTGTACATCGTAACGTTGCTAACGTGGTTGTACACACTGACCATAACTGCTTATCGGTTATGCAGTACGCTGTAGAGGTTTTAAAAGTAAAACATATAATGGTAGTAGGTCACTATGGTTGTGGTGGCGTACAAGCCGTTTTAAACAATGCTAAATTTGGCTTTATTGATAATTGGCTACGCCATGTAGGAGATGTAAAAGAAAAGCATCTTGAACAACTTGACGCAATGCCAGAAAGCGAACGCTTAAGCCGCCTTATTGAGCTAAATGTAATTGAGCAAGTACGTAATGTGTGTCGTACTAACATTGTGCAAGATGCCTGGGAGCGCGGCCAAGAACTAAGCGTTCATGGTTGGGTTTATGGTTTAGAAAACGGCCATCTTCATGATTTAGAATCTGTAGTAACGTGCGCGAGTGAAGAAACGCAAAGCTACAAAAAAGCAGTGCAACACGTATTTAAAAAAGTGGGTGAAAATAAATAAATCCATGACTAAAACGGCGGTGTTGATAGGTGCTACAGGCTTGGTCGGTAATGAGTTGCTCCATAAGTTACTTAATAGCGATCGTTATACAAAAGTAGTTACGTTAAGCCGTCGAGTTCTGCCTGTCACACATGCAAAGCTAGTTAATCACGTTATTGATTTTGAAAAATTAACTCAATATGTTGAGCTTTTTAAAGGTGATGTATTGTTTTCGTGTTTGGGCACAACCCGTAAACGAGCGGGCTCGATACACGCTCAGCGTAAAGTAGATTTTGATTATCAGTTTATAGCGGCGCAGTTAGCGGCATGTAATGGCGTTACGCATTATTGCTTAGTGTCATCAAGCGGGGCGAATACGCACAGTAATAGTGCTTATTTGAAAATGAAGGGAGAGCTTGAGCAACATATTAAAGCACTCCCTTTTGATAAAATAAGTATTTTACAACCATCTTTATTATTAGGCGATCGTGAGCAATTTAGAGTGGCAGAAAAGATAGGCAGTATTATTTTTCCTGTTATTACACGATTTGCGTTTTTAAAGCGTTACAAACCAATAACTGGCGAACAAGTTGCGCAAAAAATGCTGAGTGTGAGTTTAGCTCAGCAGGCTAAGTTGTCTTATTATGTACTTGATGAGCTATTTGAATAAACTTGGTAAAACGCAAAAGGCAGCCTGAGCTGCCTTTTTTGTACATTAAATTAATACCAATTTTATTAAAAAAATGATCATCCTAGTGTATTAAATAACTCACTAACTACGTTAAAAATTATTTATATAGAACAACTACGTACCATAATTTTAGCCTTGTTATTGAGCTATTTTCTTATCGCTATAATAGAACACTAATTTAATGCAATTGGTATAATTATTCAGCGTCAGTTTTAGCGCTAAGTTGTTGCTCAAGCAATGAAATTTTAGCTTCAAGTTCGGTTAACTTTTCGCGAGTACGAATAAGTACTTGGCTTTGCACATCAAATTCTTCACGGCTCACAAAGTCCATCTCAGCAAGCTTGTTTTGTAGAACTTGCTTTGTTTTACCTTCGAGTGTGTCTGCTAGGTTTTTTACACCTTGCGGCATATTGCTAGTAATTTGCTTAGCAATTTCTTCAAGTTTTGCTGGGTTGATCATATTTGTACCTTCGGCATTGCCTAAATGATAATAACTAATATTACCTTATACCCACGGTATTTAACACATGATCATCTTTACCTTAATTAATTAAGGCAATTGCTATGCTCGCTGTAATGGTTACGTTAAAATTGCGCGTCTTTTAAATTTCTTTGGTCGTTATGAAACTCAATCCTAAACAAGATGAAGCCGTAAAATATATTAGTGGTCCCTGCTTAGTACTCGCGGGCGCAGGCTCTGGTAAAACCCGTGTTATTACGAATAAAATCGCTTATTTAGTGAAAAAATGTGAGTACAAAGCGCGAAATATAGCCGCCGTTACTTTTACCAATAAAGCAGCCAAAGAAATGCGTGAGCGAGTACTGCAAACGCTCGGTAAGCAAGACGCTAAAGGTTTATGGGTATCAACGTTTCATACACTCGGTTTAGAAATAATAAAAAAAGAGTTAAGCACATTAGGGTTTAAACCCGGCTTTTCGCTATTTGATGATCAAGATACCAATCAGCTTCTTAGTGAACTCACCGAAGATGAGCTCAAAAAAGACAAGGACTTACTCAAACTACTTAAAATGGAAATTGGTAGCTGGAAAAACGAATTAGTACTGCCAGAGCAAGCAATACGCGAAGCGCGTGATCCGCAAAAAGCATTGTTCGCGCAGTTATATGGGCGCTATCAAAACCAGCTGCGTGCTTATAATGCACTGGATTTTGATGATTTAATTATGATCCCTACTTTGTTACTTACTAATAACGCCACATCTCGTGAGCGCTGGCAGCAACGCTTTAAATACTTGCTGGTGGATGAGTATCAAGATACCAATACAAGCCAATATCAACTTGTTAAATTGCTAGTAGGCGAGCGTGCCCGTTTTACTGTGGTAGGTGATGACGATCAATCAATTTACTCATGGCGTGGTGCTCGCCCGCAAAACTTAGTGTTATTAGGTAAAGACTACCCAGGGCTTAGACTTATAAAGCTTGAACAAAACTATCGAAGTGCAGGGCGAATACTAAAAGCGGCTAACATTTTAATTGCCAATAATCCTCACGATATTGAAAAAAAGTTATTTAGTGAACTAGGTTATGGTGAGCCGATTAAAGTAATAGGGTGCCGCGATGAAGAGCATGAATCTGAGCGTGTGGTTGCTGAAATAATTTCACATAAGTTTATGAAGCGAACCAGCTATAAAGATTACGCGATTTTATATCGTGGTAATCATCAAGCACGTGGCTTTGAAAAATCACTAATGAGTAACCGTATCCCTTATAAAATTAGTGGCGGTATGTCGTTTTTTGCTCGCTCAGAAATTAAAGATATTATGGCGTACTTACGCCTATTAGTTAATCAAGATGATGACAATGCGTTTTTACGTATCGTAAATACACCACGACGCGAAATAGGTACGGTTACCCTTGAAAAGCTTGGTACGCTTGCTAATGAAAAGCACGCGAGCTTGTTTGCTACCTGTTTTGATAACGATTTGGGCTACAGACTAAAAGGGCGTGGCTTTAATGCGCTTGCTGGGTTTGCACGCTGGGTTGTTGAGCTATCTGATAACGCAGTACGCGGTGATACGCTCGAAGCTGTTAAAGACTTAGTGCGTAATATTAATTACGAGGCATATTTGTACGAGTCGTCACCGAGTGCAAAAGCGGCTGAAATGCGTATGAAAAACGTATCAGAGCTGTATCGTTGGATAACAGATATGTTGACCGGTGATGCCGACAACGAACCAATGACATTAGCCGAGGTTGTTAGCAAGCTAACCCTTCGCGATATGCTTGAGCGTAACGAAGAAGAAGATGAAACCGATGCAGTGCACTTATCAACACTACATGCATCAAAGGGCTTAGAGTACCCGTACGTATTTATGGTGGGTATGGAAGAGGGTTTACTTCCGCATCAGGTAAGTATTGATGAGGACAACGTAGATGAAGAACGTCGCTTAGCTTATGTTGGTATTACTCGCGCACAGCAGGAGTTAACACTTACTTACGCAAAGGTACGTCGTCAATTTGGTGAAACCTCACAAACTGAATTAAGCCGATTTGTACAAGAGTTACCGCAGGACGATCTCGCGTTCGAAAACAAAAAGGCGCCAAATACCCAAGCAGAGCGCATGGAAAAAGGCCAAGCAAGAGTCGCTAACCTTCGCGCCATGTTTAAAAAGCCTGAGTAATACCTCAGGCTAACTTTATAGAGACTGAGTTGCTTGCACTTCAGGTAACTCAGAGCATACTAAAGCGTGTTGTTTACCTACAAAAAATGCCAAACCGTGTTTATCTAATAAAGCTCTAAAATTAAGTATTGAAGGGCCTTTAGCAATGACCTTCATTGCTTTGAGCTTTGTAATTGCAAGCACGCCCTGTAGCTGAAAATCGTAACTTTCTTGTTGTAAAACACGTTTACTAAAGGTCGAGCTAAGTAGTAAATAATCAAAACTAATATCGGTTAGTAAATTAAGTTCGCACCTGTCTTTAGCAAAATTGTTTAAACCAATTGAATAACCAAGTTGTGATAGCGTTTTGAGGTTTTTTATTTGCGTTGCACATGCGTGGCGAATTTCTTGTTCATCAAATAATAAACAGAGTTGGCTTTGTCCTTGTTGTTTATTTAGCGTATCTGTAAATAAAACAAATTCGTGTTCCTCAAGTAGCAAACCAGAGCAAGGAACCAATGCCATAGCTACATTTGCAGTAATTGCTTGTGCATAGGCGCGTTGTAATAGTTGTAACTCTACTTGCAGATGCTGCTCTTTATCTGATGCAAACTTTTTCAAAATATCAAAGCTAGTAAAGCCAAGCATTGGGTGTTCACCAAATGCTTCAAATAAAGATTCAGACTGTTGTTGCTCATCAAGCGTAATTATTTCTGAGCTTCTAAAACTCATAGGTAATATATCAAGGTGATGTTGTGCTTTTAGAGTCTGCGCAGGTATTGATTGCGTTAATAGCGGATGAAATAACTCGTAACGATTTTTTCCTGAGTTTTTGGCGTGATACATGGCGGCATCGGCATCACGAATAATTTCATCTGTATGCGTATAGCTTTTCTTTGAGTAGGTTATCCCTATACTTGCGCCACTTTGTAAAGATTCACCTTTGAGATAAAAGGGTTTTTTCATTAAATCTATAATACGATTTGCAACATCTTCTGCTTGTTGAGGCTCAGTTAAATGGGTTAATAAAATAACAAATTCATCCCCGCCTAAACGTGCTAGTAAATCATGCTCGCGTATACATTGGGCAAATAACTCACTCACGTTAATTAAAAATTGATCGCCTGCATGGTGGCCAAGCTGATCGTTAATATCTTTAAATTTATCTAAATCGATAAACAAAACAGCAAAGTGGTGCTCAGGAAAACGTTGATAATGTTGTAGCGTTTTTTCGAGCTGAGTTAAAAATAGACTACGATTAGGCAAGCTCGTAAGTGAATCGTGATGTGCATCATGATAAAGCTGCAGCTCTATTTTTTTTCGCTCATCTATTTGCATTTGTAAGTGCAGATTAGTTTGACGCAATTCTTTGGTTTTTTCGTTTACTCTAAATTCGAGTTCTTGATGGCTTTTTGCAATTGCTTGATTGACGAGTTTTGTTTGTAAAACAGCTGCAATTTGATGCGATACAAAGGTAATTAACTCGCAATCATCCCGGCTAAAGATATGTTTGTTATCGTAGGCTTGGCAAACAATAAGGCCGATAACACCTTGAGCTGTTTTAAGTGGAGCGCCTAACCAGCTAGTGGCCATTTGCTCTTTTGGTACAGGTGCTGAACGTTGTACTACACCGCTTTCTATTAATTCTTTTGCTCTACATGGGTGTATTAGTTGTGTTTCTTCGGTGCTTATTACCAGTTCGCTATAACCTTTAGCAAAGCGTCTTGGCTGTGTATTTTCTTTAAATTCATCGACGCAATAAGGAAAACTAATCCACCCTGTTTCTTTATCATAAAGTGCAATATATAAGTTTTCTGCGTAGGTAATTGTTTTTATTATTTCGTGTATTTTAAAATAAGCGTCATCAAGGTTTTTAGCTTGTGTTGCTATCTCAGATATTTTAAATAGAATTTGTTGGCGTTGAAGTGCGCGTTTACGCTGCTCTATTTCAAGGTTTAGTGCATCGTTACTTTGAGTGAGTGCGCGGGTGCGAATTTTAACTTCTGACTCAAGAAGCTCTCGTTTTTTTACACGCTCTATTGCTGTTGCCAAATAAAGCGACATAAACTCAAGTAATTGTATTTGCTGTGAGCTATAGCCTTGTTTTGTATCGTAACTTTGAGCTGCTAATACACCGATAATATTGTGTTCTTGGTAAACAGGTACGCCTACCCAGTGTTCGGCAGGAGTGCCTAATGCTTTAAATAAACCTTCTGCTGCAGCATCTTGCATTTGCTGCTTGGTAAAACATGTGGTTTTACCCTGTTTAAATACATAACCCGTGGCGCCTTCATCAAAGCTATTTGATTGGTTAAGGGCGACGGCAATACCATCTTTTTCATCTGAAAAGTAAGAAAGTTCCAGTGATTGACTGTATTGATTTAGCAGCACCACATAAAAACTTTTACTAGGTACGTACTTTTGTAAAATATCATGGATGGCGGGGTATAGCAGGGTCAGCTCGGCCACAGTACTTGCCTGCTCTGATAATTGGATCAGGGCATTTTGTAAGTGATGTGATTGTTTGTATTTCTCGAGAAGCGCTCTAAGGCGTTTATTTTGATACGCCAATTTACTCGATACTGATAGTTTATCTTCCAATGATCTAACCGGCTATTTTTATTGTATAGTTATTAGCCTTATACTTTCACTTTTAGTGCTTATCGTCAAGTTGATATTCCTACTAAAGCAGTAGCTAGATACACTATTTTAGGCATTAAAAAAGGCTTACAGAAGTAAACCTTTTTTATATTTCAATCGAGCTTATTTAGATGTCATAAAGTCGATAGCAGCGCTAATCTCATCATCAGAACAATCCATACACGTGCCTTTTGGAGGCATAGCATTAAAGCCATTTAGCGCATGCTCAAGTAAAGTATCTTTACCTTTAGCAATACGTGGAGCCCAATCGTCAGCCGATTTAGGCGCGCCTAGTGCACCGGTGCCGTGACATGCAAAACATGCACCTTGATATACTTGCTCACCAGAACGAGGACCTGTAGGCACCGCTGCAACTGCAGCTTTATCGCCTTCAAGGTATACAGCACCAACCGGCGCGAGACGTGCTTTAATTGCATCTTCAGTCATAGAGTTATCATATGGCTGTGCGTATGCAGTGGTTGCTAGCAATAATAATGCTGCAGCTGTTAATTTTTTCATTTTGCCTTGCTCACTTCGATTTGAACGTGATCAATCACGATTAAAGATGACGGAAATTAAACCGATTATAACTCTCTGAGCCAATTTATAAAATGCTAAGAGCCGTTTTTATTAATAAAACTGACTACTTTTTGCGTTAACGCAATAAAATTTAATTATTTACTGTTTTTTGTTAAGCAATTTAATAAGCGTAATCAGTCATACAATTAACTTTTTAGATCCTAAGATCAAAATCAATTTATTGATAATACGCTACTAACTAGTTTTGCGATCCCTGCGTCGGCTTCAAGAATCGATTCTGCCAACATGTAAGCAGGGGTGGTAACTAACTTATTTGGTTCATCGATAACTACACCGTTAACCGCACAATCTATATGTTTAGCGCCTAATGTGCTTAGCGCTTGTGCTGTCTCTACATCGTTACCAATAGTAAGTGCGGCGTTATCGTAAATAAATGGGATCAATGCGGGTGCAATACACATATAACCTGCAGGCTTATTTGCTTTTGCAAATGATTTACAAGCATTAAGGACTTCCTGATTGATATTTGCTTTTGCGCCTTTAATTGCAAAATCGCATAAGTTTTTTGCAGCACCGAAACCGCCAGGTACAATTAATGCGTCAAACTGAGTCACGTCTAGTTCAATCAGCGATTTAATGTCACCTCGTGCAATGCGAGCAGCTTCTGTTAATACATTGCGTTTATCAGGCATTACTTCACCTGTTAAATGGTTTATGGTATGAAGTTGCTCAATATCTGGTGCAAAACACTGATACGTTGCGCCATTTTTGGCTATATGTAATAAAGTTAAAATTGCTTCATTAATTTCACTACCATCGTACACACCAGACCCTGCTAATATTACTGCTACGTTTTTCATGCTTTTGTGCCCCTAAAGTCTTTTTTATAAGTCGATCGGATGAAGTTTAACATGCTCAAAATTTCTCGCGAAAATAAATTTTTAGTACAAAAATCATTCGCAGTGCAAGTCGTTTTGCGGTTTATGCCATTTGCGATCACTTTGCCTTTAAAAAAATTATAAAGGATCGCTATGATCTTCGATCCATTGTGCTAGAATACTCCTCCGGTTATTTAAATGAACGCGAATAATCAAAGTGAATAACAACAGAAGTAGTCGTTAGAAAACCTTTTTCCACATTGGTTTAAAATAATAAAAAAAGAACCTCGTATTATTTTTTTTAAATTAAAACATACAGTTAAAGTATTTTCTAGGCATTTTATAATGCTTTGGAAGAATAGCTCGTGGCTGTTATCTACACACTTATCCACAGCTTGCTCTAGTTTTAATAACACGATAAACAGTAATTCACAGTCGTTTTATTTACTACCTTATGGCATGCTTATAATTACCTTAATTTTTTGCATTTAGGATCCAAATTCACCATGGCTCAGATCCCCGAAAACCCGCTTATTTTAGTTGATGGTTCGTCATATTTATTTCGTGCTTATCATTCTCCGCCGCATTTAACTAATTCTAAAGGTGAGGCTACGGGCGCTATTTATGGCGTGATCAACATGCTTAAAAGCTTGATCAGACAATATGATCCCTCACACATGGTGGTTATATTTGATGCTAAAGGCAAAACGTTCCGTAACGATATGTATAGCGAATATAAGGCAAATCGCCCGCCGATGCCGGATGACTTACGTACGCAAATAGCACCAATACATAGCATTATCAAAGCGATGGGTTTTCCGCTAATTAGTATCGAAGGCGTTGAAGCTGATGATGTTATTGGCACATTTGCACGCATTGCAACTGAGCAAAAACGGCATGTCCTTGTCTCCACTGGTGATAAAGATATGGCGCAACTTGTAAATGAACACGTTACATTAATAAACACGATGACCGACAGTATTTCAGATCCCGTTACCGTAGTTGAAAAGTTTGGTGTAGGCCCCGAGCTTATTATCGATTACTTGGCACTAATGGGCGATAAGGTCGATAATATCCCAGGTGTTGAAGGCTGTGGTCCAAAAACGGCCGTTAAGTGGTTAGAGAAATATGGCTCGTTGCAAGGTGTAATGGATCACGCAAGTGAGATTAAGGGTAAAATAGGTGAAAAGTTAGCTGCAGCTCTCGATCATCTGCCTTTAAGCTACGAGCTTGCAACAATTAAGTGCGATGTTGAAGTCGAATCAGATCTTGATACGTTCAAACTACAAGAGCCAAATAAAGACGAATTAATTGCACTATATGGTGAGTGCGAATTTCGTCGTTGGTTAGCTGAGTTACTAGATAACCCCAAAGATGCAGAAACACATCTAGCTGTACCTACCGAAGCCACTGAATTACCAAAAGTAGAAGATGCTCATTACGAAACTATTTTAACGCAAGCGCAATTTGATACGTTAATAGAGCAATTAAATAGTGCCGAGTTATTTGCATTTGATACAGAAACTACCAGCCTTGATTACATGAAAGCGCAATTAGTGGGTATGAGTTTTGCCGTAAAAGCGGGTGAAGCTGTGTATTTACCTCTAGCGCATGACTACCCGGGTGCGCCTGAGCAACTAAGTCTGGAATTTGTAATGCAAAAGCTAGGTCCAATTTTGGCCGATGAAAACAAAGCTAAAGTAGGGCAAAACCTTAAATACGACAAAAGTGTATTAGCGAATGCAGGTTTTGCGTTAAACGGTATTAAGTTTGACACCATGCTTGAGTCATACGTATTTAATAGTGTGGGTACACGCCACGATATGGACTCGCTAGCACTTAAATATCTAGGTCATAAAAATATTAGCTTTGAAGATATTGCTGGCAAAGGTAAAAAGCAACTTACCTTCAACCAAATTGAACTTGAAAAAGCTGCGCCTTACGCTGCAGAAGATGCCGATATTACTTTGCGCCTACATGAAGTGCTTTGGCCAAAAATAGCGGCTGATGAAAAGCTAAAATCTGTATTCGAAGATATAGAAATGCCACTTGTTAGTGTGATTTCTGATATTGAACGAACCGGCGTTGCAATAGATAGTAATATGCTTGCAGCACACAGTATGCGTTTAGGCGAGCGTTTAATTGAGCTTGAAAAAGAAGCATTTGAAATAGCAGGGGAACCATTTAATTTAAGCTCTCCTAAGCAACTACAAGTACTGTTGTTTGAAAAGCTTGGCCTGCCTATTATCAAAAAAACACCTAAAGGTGCACCTTCTACCGCAGAAGAAGTATTGCAAGAGCTTGCTCATGATTATCCACTACCTAAAGTAATCATAGAGCATCGTGGTTTATCAAAGCTTAAATCAACTTACACTGATAAATTACCATTAATGGTGAATGAGAAAACCCAGCGTGTGCATACGTCTTATCATCAGGCAATTACAGCAACGGGGCGCTTGAGTTCAACCGATCCTAATTTACAAAATATTCCTATTCGTTCAGAAGAAGGGCGTCGAATTCGTGAAGCGTTTATAGCTGCAGATGGTTATAAAATTGTCGCTGCCGATTACAGCCAAATTGAGCTGCGTATTATGGCGCATCTTTCACAAGACAAAGGTTTATTAAATGCATTTGCTAACGGCTTAGATGTACACAGTGCAACTGCCGCTGAAGTATTTGGTGTAGAGCTTGATGATGTAACTACCGATATGCGCCGCAAGGCAAAAGCAGTAAATTTTGGCTTAATTTACGGTATGTCGGCATTTGGTTTAGCACGTCAACTAGATGTGCCGCGCCACGAAGCGCAGCATTACATAGATAAGTATTTTGAGCGTTTTCCAGGTGTATTAGAGTACATGGAAACAACACGCGAAAAAGCGGCTGAAAATGGCTATGTTGAAACAATATTTGGTCGCCGCCTACATTTGCCAGAAATAAACGCACGTAATGGGGCGCGCAGAAAAGGAGCCGAACGTGCTGCTATTAATGCGCCAATGCAAGGTACTGCTGCTGATATTATTAAAAAGGCAATGCTGAGCGTTAACCGCTGGGTACACGAACAAGCGCCAAATACGATTAAGTTACTTATGCAAGTTCACGATGAATTGGTATTTGAAATTAAAACAGACTGCGCACCAGAATACACAAAGCATATTTGTGAGCTGATGTCGCAAGCTGCAGCGCTTGATGTGCCGCTTATTGTTGAAGCCGACGAAGGTGACAACTGGGAACAAGCCCATTAATGCAATTTGAGCATTTTAATTAAAGCGCCTTTTGGCGCTTTTTTTATGTTTAATAAAAATGGCGAATAACAGCTATTTAATTAGCTATATGCAAGCTTTAGTTAAAATAAGGTTAATTTAAGCAACTATTTGTATTAAATAGTTATATGTTCGTCAATTCGAGCTATTTTACAGGAATATGATTGTATTTTAATGCGTGCTTTTGCTAAAGTCCCGCCTGTCCTATCCTGTAGGACATCCTGTTGATGATGCATCTGAAAGGGTGCAACAAATTGATAGCTTCTCCCCAGTTTGCTATACCGGCCTACCAACTTGTTTGGTGGGCCGTTTTTTGTTTTATGCCTAAAAATCCTATCTAATTAATTCTTTTTTTGCGCTATACCAATTGTATTGTTCATTCGTCACTTCGAGGTGGTTTGGGTACATCGCAGGTGATACCATCGAAGTGCTATCATTTTTATTCTTTTCATTTTATTACTAAGGAGTGCGTTATGTTTAAAGCATTAGCTATTGCAGGTTTTTCTTTATCAAGTTTAGTTATTTCTAATGTTGCTCAGGCCAATTGGCAGCTAGTGAATGATAAAAGCCAACTAAGCTTTGTTTCAATTAAAAAAGATTCGATTGCTGAAGCTCACCATTTTACTAACCTTGAAGGTATGCTTTCTGATAAAGGTGAGTTTAGCGTTAATGTTGATTTAACATCAGCCGAAACTCTAATCCCTATTCGTAATGAGCGTTTAGCTACATTTTTATTCGAAGCGGCTAAATTCCCCAATGCTGTTTTAACTGCAAATTTAACTAAAGAGCTAAGTAATATCAAAAAGCCTGGTCAATATGTATTGAAGGGTATTAAAGCTGAGCTTGATTTTCATGGTAATAAAAAACCATTGGCAATTGATGTACTCGTTAACAGCACGCAAAGTGGTGATTTAACGGTATCATCATTAACACCTATTATTATTAATAGTGATGATTTTGGTGTAACCGAAGGCGTTAAAAAGCTGCAAGAGTTAGCGGGCTTGCCTTCAATTGCCACAGCTGTGCCTGTTACATTTGCAATAACACTTAAAAAACAGTGATTTCTTTAAGTGAGCTTAGCAAGCGATTAAGCGAGCCAAGCAAACCTTTTGATAGTTGGCAGCCTAACCATTGTGGGGAGCTGCCAATTGTTATTAATAATGAAGGGAAATGGTTTTACGATGGCAGCGGAATAACACGCCCAGCCATGGTGAAGCTGTTTGCTTCTGTATTGTGTAAAGAAGATGAGCAATTTTATTTAAAAACCCCTGTCGAAAAAATAACAATAACGGTTGAAGATGCACCGTTTATTATTGTTGATTGGCGTTTTGAAAATACAGCGCAAGGGCAAGTGTTGTGTTGTATTGATAATTTAGCTAGGCAGTGGCTAGTGAGCGCTCAGCAGCCTTTGTATATAAAAGACTACAAAGGTTCAAAGGTGCCTTATTTAAAGCTACCGTATGGTTGTAGTGCGCGAGTTTCACGCAGTGTATTTTATCAGTGGGCTGAAAAAGCCGAGTCTGATAAGCTCGGCTATTTTATTAAATCTGCAGGAAAGCAGTTTTATTTATCGTAACGCCAGCGTTTAAGCCTCTGGGTTTGTTTCGTCAGTGATTGTTTCATCGGTAGGTGGTACAGCAATAACAGGGCCTAAAAACCATTCATCTAGCTTTTTAGCTACTTCTGGTAAACCGGTGCCTTTTAATGATGAAAACGCATGAACTGTAATATCCCCATCAAGCGTGCTTAATTCACGGCGAACTTGCAGTACTTGTGATTTACGAGGGCCTTGCTTTAGTTTGTCGGCTTTAGTTAATAGTGCCAATACTGGAATCTCACTACCAATTGCCCAGTTAATTAAATCACGGTCTAAATCTTTTAATGGATGACGAATATCCATTAAAATAACAATACCTTTTAAGCTTTGACGCTTTTGCAGATATTCACCTAACGACTTTTGCCATTTCTTTTTCATTTCGATTGGTACTTTAGCAAAGCCATAGCCTGGTAAATCGATAAGGCGCATATCGTCAACATCCGCTAAATCGAATGTATTGATTAGCTGAGTACGTCCAGGTGTCTTACTTGTACGTGCTAGCTTCTGATCGGTTAATGCATTTAATGCACTCGACTTACCTGCATTGGAGCGACCGGCAAACGCAACTTCAATTCCCGTATCAGCAGGTAATTTAGTAATGTCGGGAGCGCTTGTTACGAAAGACGCAGTATTATATTTGATACGAGATTTGAGCACAGGCTCTCCTAAAACTTAAAAAAATAACATTGAGTAAACCAAATTCACTCAGGGCGCGTATTTTATACTATAAAGGATGTATTAAAAAGCGTATTTAACCACCTAAAAACAGCACCTATGGTACATTTAAAACATGTTAAAGCTTAATCTAAGTCAAAACCCTGTAAATTATAAGCTTAATATGTGTAGAAAACGTGCCAGAGAATTTATTATCGTGTAGAATATATGTATTACAACATCACGATTGTAGATGATACAGGGTCGGAAACAGAGAATTCACCATGAAAAAAATAGCACTATCTTTAACAATATTGCTTGGTGCGTTGTCAGCAAGCAACGCAACAGCATTTGATGGCGATGTAAACGCAGGTAAAGAAAAATCAGCAACGTGTGCGGCTTGTCACGGCCCAGACGGTAATGCGCCGGTTAATATTTACCCAAAAATTGCAGGTCAACATCCAGATTATATCCTTAAGCAACTTCAGGATTTAAAATTAGGTATGACGTCAGGCGGCAAAGAAGGGCGTATGGATCCAGTAATGAGCGCTATGGCTATGCCACTTAGCGAGCAAGACATGAAAGATCTAGCTGCTTATTTTTCTTCAATGAACATGACTGAAGGTGCTACACCTAAAGATGTTGTTGAAGTTGGCGAAATGCTCTTTAAAGCAGGCGATGCGGAGCGTGGGATTCCTTCATGTGCAGCATGTCATGGTCCACGTGGTAACGGTTCATCACTTGCTAAGTTTCCAAAAATTTCTTTTCAGCATCCTGGATATATCAAGTCTCAACTTGAAAAATTCCGTGATGGAACTCGTCACAATGACTTAAATGGCATGATGGGCGATATAGCGAAGAAATTAACAGATAAAGATATTGAAGTACTTTCTCAGTACTTAGGTGGTTTACACTAAAGTCGTATTTATTTAGCAATTAATAATAAATACACTACAATGTTTTACAAAAAGCAGCCTTGGCTGCTTTTTTTGTGCGTAAAATTAACGATATCACCCGTTAAAATGTAAGACATTGACCATGCGTTAGTGTGAGAAAAGTCTTCTTTTTATTTTTTATTTGTCATTAACCTATTGTATTTTATTGTTTATTTGAGTTTAGAATGTAATAAGTATAATAAAAGTTATATAAGCCAGTTGTAACAAAATCATTAACGAGTAAATTAACCACTGTCGCAAAAGAACAATAACAAAACGGAAACAAGCTATAAGGAAAGTGGCGCGGCATGACTACATAGCACAAGATTGGTGCTACTAAAGGAAATAATAAAAAAGTGTCAGAATGACCGAAAATAATAAAAAACTCATGGAAGTTTAATAACAAAAACAAAATGGAATGTAACAAGGAACGTAAAAATAATAACAATACGGACTGATAATAATAAAAATAATAAAGACTAAAAAAAGTCGAAGGGAGAAGTGTCCAGATAATGGCGCTCAGATTAGCAGGCGGTAGAGATGTTTTCTCTACCGCCTTTTTATTTGTCCTGTTACAATACCCACCGTTTAAAATTAGCGATTAATTAGCTAAGGCGCTTTTAAATGAGAAACCCAACCTCTATAGCGCAAACTGAATTCTTCTGGCTAGGCCAGCACTGCGATGCCCATTAATTTGCGCTTCGCTCAAAACCTCTTAAGTGAGATGATCAAGATATGAGTAGAACTAAAAAGTCACGCAAAAGCCCAGCAAACGGACCTGTTCGTATAAGCCAAGATAAGCTTAAAGAAATGCGCGCATTAAAAGAGCAGCGAGTTAAAAAAACCAAAGGCGCAAAGCCGGGTTCTCGTAATGCGCCAGATTTACTAGATAGCGAAAGCCAAAATAGTAATCATGCGCCTAAAGATAAGCGTGTAGGCAGTAAAAAGCCTGTGCCGTTAATCGCAACCGCGCCTGAGCCTAAAGTTGAAATGAAACGCAACTTAAAGCCAACTATTGAGCTGAAAAAAGTAATCGAGCCTGAATTTACACCTGAACAAGAGCTAGAAGCACTTGAGAATGACGAACGTTTACTTAAACTAGTAGAGCGTCATGAAAAAGGTGAAATGCTAACAGGTAAAGATGCGAAGTACTTCAATAGTCGCATTGCCCGTCATCAGGCGTTATGTGAAATTCTTGGTATTGAAGATGAGGACGAAGACGAGTTTGAAGATGACCTTGAAAGCCAAGGCAATTCTGACTTCGATCAATACTTATCTGATGATTTAGCCAACGAATGGTTAGATGAAGACGACAAATAGTAAGGATAAATAATGAGTACCTCGGTAATTTTAGCCTTACTTTTAGGCGCTGCTATCATAGCTGGTTTGGCATTTTATGCGGGTCAGTTGCTGTATAAGTTAAATGCGCAAAAAAAGTTAATTGCTAAAACGCAGGCTGAACAAAAGCAAAAGCTTGAAAAGTCGCGTTTAAAGCGAAACGCAAAACTAGCCGATAGTATTCATTTAATCGCACGTGCAATGAATGAAGAGCAGTGTGAGTTTTCTGAAGGCTGTTTACGCATATGGGTACTTATCTCTCAGTATGCCTTTGAAAGCGAGCGTGATTTAACGACGCAGTATCCTGGTATTTATAAAATGTATCAGGTAGTTAAAGAAATGCCGACGCACGACGCACGTAAAAAATACTCTAAAAAAGAGATTTTTAAGCTGGATAAAGCTCGTTGGCAAGCTGAAAAAACACTTAAAGATGAAGTTAAAGCTGATTGCGCTAAAATTATCATCGAGTTTAAAGCCGCTCCAGGTAGCGATAAAGTCGTTTTTAATTAAAGCTACAACTTAAATACAAAAAGCAGACCTAGGTCTGCTTTTTTTGTGCTGATGTATTTATTATCCATAGTTCAGGCTAAATCACTCTTGAAAAGCGCGTTGCGTTAATTTGTTTTTGTAAGTGAGCATCGAAGCACATACAAATAATACGAATGAATAAGTTACCGCGTGGTGTTACGCTAATTTTATTATCAATTATAGTTACTAGTTCATCTTTTATAAGTGGCGCCAGCGCTACTAATGCATCCTCAAAGTAGTCATTAAATATAAGCGCGTGTTTTTCACTAAAGTCTTGTATATCTAATTCAAATTGGCAAATGAGCTGTTTAATTGCATCAGCACGAATTACATCATCATTTGTTAAGTGCACTCCTTTATTAAGAGCACTGCCGCTTTGTGTTTCTACGCTGTGGTAATAATGTTTTAATTCTTTTTGATTTTGTAAAATGGCGGTGCCAATTTGTGAAATTGATGACACGCCTAAACCTAATAAATCACAATTTCCATGGGTTGTATAACCTTGAAAATTACGGTGTAACTTGCCTTCATTTTGCGCAACAGTTAGTTCATTATCAGTTTTTGCAAAATGGTCCATACCAATAAATTGATAGCCTGCTTGCGTCATCTGCTCCAGCGTATTTTTAAACATGGTGAGCTTATTATGAGCACTGGGTAAATCTGCATCTTTAATCTTACGCTGTGCAGCAAAGCGCTCTGGTAAATGCGCGTAGTTAAACACTGATACTCTATCAGGGCTTAACTCAATAAGTTGCTCTATAGTTTGTTTAAAGCTTTGTGGTGTTTGCAGTGGCAGACCGTAAATCATATCTGCATTAATAGATTGAAACCCCAACTGGCGAGCTTGTGTAATTAATTGCTTGACGGTATCTGCATTTTGCGGGCGATTAACAGCAAGTTGCACGTCATCGTTAAAGTCTTGAATCCCAAACGAGACGCGGTTAAAGCCAAGCATCCTTAAATCAACAAGCATATTATCGGCAAGTGAGCGTGGGTCTATTTCAATGCCGCGCTCTGTCGTGCGTGTAAAATTAAAGTGTTGTTCTAAAAGCTTAATTAAACGGGTCATTTGTTTTGCGGTTAAAAAGGTGGGAGTACCGCCACCTAAATGTAATTGCTCAACCGTGTAGCTTTTAAATAAAGGCGCTTGGGCAGTAATTTCTTTTGCTAAAAAGTCGAGATACGTATCTGCCTTAGATTGATGACGGGTAATTATTTTATTACAGCCACAGTAGTAGCAAAGCTGACTACAAAACGGGATGTGAATATATAAAGAAAGAGAGCGACTTGTTGACGATTCTATAGCGCTTAGTAGGTCTTGTTGCTGATATCCGTCACGCAGTGATAAAGCCGTGGGATAAGAGGTATAACGCGGACCAGACACATTATATTTGTTTATTAGGGTTTCATCCCATTGTGGAAGTTTAATCATCACGCGCACCTAAGTATTTATTTAGGAGGGATTATAAAAAAGTACTCAGGAAGGCGGTTTGATCTATAACAAAAAAGGTGCCGAAGCACCTTTTTTAATAAAATATCAATTAATACAGTCTAATTAATATGTAACAGTATGAGCATCTTTAAGGTATTGAAATAATTCTTTATAACCTTTACCTGGCTTTTCAGCTTTCGCTTCTTTTGCTGCATTACGAACTAATTGGCGCATTTGTTGACGATCAAGAGACGGAAACTGCTCAATAGTCTCATTGATAAGGTCATCACCTTGCTCAATTAAATCTGAACGTAATTGCTCAATTTTTTTGACCAATACTTCAGCTTGGTTATTTTTATTAAGCATCACATCGATAATCGCTTTAATATCATCAATGTTTTCTACAGTACGCAGTGTTTTAGCGATGTAATTTAAGTGGCGGCGATACGCGTCGCTTTTGTTACTTATTTTATCAGCAACAACCATCGCTTCTTTTAAATCGTCATTTAATGGCAGGCGTTCGCGCTGTTTTTTACCCATTTCGGCAATTTCAGTACCTAACTGATGAAACTCTTGCGCTTCGCGTTTAAGCTCCGTTCTTGATACATATTCAATTTCTTCTTCAATTTCAGCAGGCTTGCCTTTTTTCTTTGCCATGGGGTGCTCTTAAATAAAAATAACTTTTGCCATTATACATGAATATGATACTTAGGAATATTAGCTGATGTGATGCATTGAGTGTGTTAGCATTTAAATATAAGAAATGCGTGCATTATGCCTCTAAGGCTCAGGACTTAATTTATGAAAAGCCAACAAAACGATCCAATTTATTCTCAAATATCGCAAGTTAAAGATGCGGTAGCAGAAGTACTCGAACATGCTAAAAAATTAGGCGCTACAGCTGCAGAAGCTGCGATGTCTAGCACGTCTGGTTTATCGGTTAGTACACGAATGGGTGAAGTAGAAACCATTGAGTTCAACCAAGACGGCGGCTTAGGCATTAGTGTATATGTTGGTAATAATAAAGGCTCGGCGTCAACTGCTGATTTAAATCCAAAAACATTGCGCACGGTAGTCGAAAAAGCGATTGATATAGCCAAATTTACATCTGATGACCCATTTAACGGCGTTGCTGATAAAGAGTTACTTGAATTTAATCCTAAAGATTTAGATTTATATCATCCTTGGGATGTAAGTCCTGAGGAAGGCATTGAGCTTTGTCATGCTGCTGAGCAAGCTGCATTAAATGCAGATGAGCGCATTGTTAACTCTGATGGTGCGAGTTTTTCATCGCATCAGGGATTACGTGTTTATGGTAACAGCCACGGTTTAATTGCAGGCTTTCCACGTACTCGTCATAGTATTAGTACTATGGTAATAGGTAAAGATGGCGAACACATGCAGCGCGACTCTGCTTATACAGTTGCTCGCGATCAGGCTGGTTTAAATGATGCGGCGGCAGTGGGTCTTGAAGCGGCAGCTGAAACCTTAGCTAAATTAAACAGCCAAAAGTTAGGCACAATGAAAGTGCCTGTTATTTTTAGAGCAGATATTGCAAATTCATTGTTTGGTCACTTGGTGTCGGCAATTGGTGGTGGCGCGCTTTATCGTAAATCAAGTTTTTTACTTGATAGCTTAGGCACTCAGGTATTTAGTCATTGTGTGAATATTGCTGAGCGCCCACATATTTTAAAAGGGTTGGCATCGTCACCGTTTGATAGCGAAGGTGTTAAAACATTCGATAGAGAAATTATTCAAGGCGGCGAGTTACAAACCTATTTATTAGCAAGTTATGCCGCGCGTAAAATGAATATGACGCCAACAGGGCATGCAGGCGGTATACATAACTGGCTCGTTGAGCAAACTCATAACGATTTAACTGCACTATTAAAAACCATGGGTACTGGCTTATTAGTTACAGAGCTAATGGGGCAGGGCGTAAATACCGTAACGGGTGACTACTCTCGTGGTGCTGCAGGTTTTTGGGTTGAAAATGGTGAAATCCAATATCCGGTAAGTGAAATTACTATTGCTGGTAATTTAAAAGACATGTTTAAAGGTATTTCTGCCATTGGTGGTGATATAGAACGCCGTGGTGGTATTCAAACAGGCTCAGTACTAATAGAGCAAATGCAAATAGCCGGCGCGTAGTATTAATACGCAGTGTATACTTAGACCCAGAGTATTATCTCTGGGTCTAAGTGAGTTTTTACGAGGTGTAAAATGGCTAAAGATAGATATGCACCAAAACCGCTAACCGATATTATGGCGGGGTTAAATAATCGTTTATCGGCTTATGCAGGCAAAAGCCAAGCACTTGATACACAGCAAACCTTATTAAAAGATTTTTTAGGCCCTAAATTGGGTGATAAATGCCGAGTTAGTAATTACCGAGACGGCACGCTAATGATAGAGGCGGTATCTGCGCCTATCGCGCTTAGGCTTAATTATTTAAAAATGGATATGCTTTCACACTTTAGAGCAGCTGGAATGGCAGAGCTTGGACAAATAAAAATAACTGCAAATCCTCAAGCAACTCAGCGATTAAGTACCGCGAATAAATCGGGCAGCCCTACAGTTACCAACTCACGGAAAATGAGTGAGCAAACCGCTAATTACTTAAATGCGATAGCGGCTTCTGCCCCCCCTTCATTAAAAGAAAAACTAGAGCGTTTAGCGCTCCACGGAAAGAATAAAAGTTAGCCTTAGCCACCCACTATATTGTTATTGGTAGGGCTATTTTTGCAGCTCACCGCATTCAAAATACTTTGTTACATATTCCATTTTATTGTTGGTCTAATGAGGTTTATGATACTGCGTGGTGTGCTTTATTATTTAAAGCTCCCTTGATACCCATTCCATTAAGTAAAAGCGTACAGGCAGTGCTATTTTTACTCCTGCTATATTCAAGAATTTAATGGAGTTGGTATTAAATTCTAACTAACAAACGGAATCATTATGAATAAAGTAACAATGGCCGCTGCGAGTATAGCGCTTGCACTTGGTCTAGTAGGTTGTGGTGAAAAACAACAAGAAACTAAAGTAACCGATACTTCTGTAGTAACAGCACCCGCTGAAAAGCCACTAGAGCTTGGTATTGAATTAGCTAATATGGATAGTTCAGTACGCGCACAAGACGATTTTTATTACCATGTAAACGGTGAGTGGCTAGCAAAAACTGAAATACCAGGTGATAAATCTAACTACGGTTCTTTTTCGCAGTTATATGATGAGTCACAAAAAGCGATGAAAATTGCCCTTGAAAGTGCAGCCGCGAATAAGGCCGCTAAAAAAGGCAGCGATGAGTATAAAATTGGCGCATTTTATAAAAGCTACATGAATAAAGATGCGCGTAATGAGTTAGGTATTACGCCATTACAACCGTCATTAGATACGATTGATAGCATTAAATCTAAAGCTGATTTAGTGGGTTTAATGGCTAAAATTCAAAAACAAGGCGGTACTTTACCATTTGGTTGGTTTGTAAATAACGATGCTAAAAACTCAAGCGAGTATGCATTGTATTTATCTCAGTCGGGTCTTGGTTTACCAGATCGTGATTATTACTTAAATGATGACGAAAAATTCACTAAAATTCGCGCTTCTTACGAGCAATACATCACAGATGTTTTAGCAACGTCAGGCGTTAAAAATGCAGCAGAAGCTGCCAAGAGCGTACTTGCATTTGAAAAAACACTAGCTGATGCTCAGTGGAGCCGTGTGCAAAGCCGCGATGCAACTAAATCTTATAACAAGATGACAGTAGCAGATGCTAGTAAGCTAATGGGGGAACTTGATTTAGCCGCATTCTTTAAAGATGCCGGCGTGAGTGTAAGTGATATTATTGTACGTCAACCAAGCTACTTAGAAGCGCTTGCTACTATTTATAAAGATACTGATTTAGCAACGTGGAAAAACTACTTAAAATTTCATTTTGTAAGCGGTTATGCAGAGCTACTTAGTGAAGACTTAGTTAACCTTAACTTTGACTTTTACAGCACAACACTTCGTGGCGTAGAAGAACAAGCACCACTTTGGAAGCAAGCGGTTGACGCATCTAACAGTGTACTTGGTGAAATTTTAGGTAAGGTATACGTTAAAGATAACTTCCCGCCAGAAGCTAAAGCGCGCATGGAAGAGTTAGTTGATAACGTAATTAAAGGTTATGGCGTTGCTATTGAAAATCTTGAGTGGATGAGCCCTGAAACAAAGCTTGCAGCGAAAGAAAAATTAGACAAATTTACGCCTAAGATTGGTTATCCAGATACATGGAAAGATTACTCAGAGCTAGAGATTAACTCAGATGAACTAGTAGGTAATTACATCCGTTATAGCGAATGGGCATACGCAGACATGATTGCTAAATTGGGTAAACCAGTTGATCGCTCTGAGTGGCACATGACTCCGCAAACAGTAAATGCGTATTACAATCCAGTAAATAATGAAATTGTATTTCCAGCCGCTATTTTACAACCACCATTCTTTAATTTAGAAGCAGATGATGCTGTAAACTACGGTGCAATCGGCGCGGTAATTGGGCATGAGCTTGGCCACGGTTTTGACGACCAAGGTGCTAAATACGACGGTGACGGTAACTTACGTAACTGGTGGAGTGAGACTGATCTTAAGCAATTTGAAGAGCGTACAGCGGCTTTAGTTGCACAGTATAACGAATATAAACCATTTGAAGATGCAAGTGTTAATGGTGAGCTAACGCTTGGCGAAAACATTGGTGACTTAGGTGGGTTAACAGTTGCGCATAAAGCGTATATGCTATCTTTAGGTGATAAAAAAGCACCCGTGATAGATGGTTACACAGGCGATCAACGTTTCTTTATGGGTTGGTCACAAATCTGGCGTCGTAACTACCGCGATGAAGAGCTACGTAATCGTTTATTAACAGACCCTCATTCACCAAGCCACTACCGTGTAATCGGTATCTTGTCGAACATGCCTGAGTTTTACGAAGCGTTTGACGTAAAAGAAGGTGATAAAATGTATATCAAACCAGAAGATCGCGTAAAAATCTGGTAATTGCATTACTATAAATAACAAAAAACCAGTAAGTTTTTAGCTTACTGGTTTTTTTGTATCTAGAATTTGTTCATCGACTAAGCACGCGTGCATCCATTCTTCGTTACTCAGTATGTTTTTATAAAGCGCGAGTTGGTTTTGTGCTCGCTCTAAATTATGCTCTGCATGAGATACTTTAAAGTACACATCGTTATTTAAGTAATCAGTTAAAAAGCGCACACTTAACATGAGCGGCATTATTTTAGCGCCTAATAATAAGCTTTCTTGCTCTAGTATACTCATGCTACTTTTTAATGGCGTTACATAGCCTTTAACAATGGCTGAAAATATATCTTTTCGAATAACAACGTTGTGTAAGTTAGTTGAATCCTCGGCTTCGGGGGAGCAAAATGTACGTACCATGTCGCCAAAGTCATAAAGCCAAAATCCTGCCATGCAGGTGTCTAAATCAATAACTGCTTTTGCTTTGTGAGTTGTATTACAAAATAGCATATTATTTATTTTTGTATCGTTATGACACACTCTAAGGGGTATATGTTTAGCTACCTGACTAAGCTCAGTAATTAAATGCTGCTGCGTTAAGCAATACTCTATTTCACCATTGCAGTGCTTTACTCTATTAACTACGTTGTTAGTGATTGCGGTATTTAATTGCTCAAAGCGCATCGCTAAGTTATGAAAACCAGGAATTACAGTGTGTAGCTGTTGCGCATCAAAATCTTGTAATGCATGAGCAAATACGCCAAAGGCGTAAGCCGCTTGCTCGCACTGCTGGGTATTTTTAACAACGTCTTCGCTGTAGCTATCGCTAATATAGTTAAGGACGCGATAATACGCATTATCAATTTTTATTAAGTGTTCGTCGCTTTGTGTCGCTATATGTTTGATTATTTCAAGCGGGTAATTATTTTGCAGTTGTTTAGCATTTAAATGCTGCTCAATTAGTTTTGCATTACTCACTAACTGAGCAGGGTATTTAAATACCTCAGTATTTAGTTTTTGCACAATAAACTGTTTATCAATACTTGTAAGTAGCCATGTACTATTTATATGGCCGCTACCAATCGCACTAACTTGAGTTAGCTCAGGGGGCAGTGCTAACAGTTCGCTTAGCTTATTTTGTATTGAGATATTCATTGTGCTCACTTATGCTCTTTTTTTATGCGTATCGGGCAACTATTTTTTCGATAATTTCAGCATTCGCTTCAGGAAAGTCATAATTTTCTAATTCAGTAATTGCTACCCATTCGCTAGGTTGCCCTTCAGCGCCATATGCCTCACCGCTAAAGTTACTTACTACGTGTACATCTAATTTAACGCATTTATCGCCGTAGTCATGTTCAATCACCATCAATTGGCTAGAGCTGTGAATGGTTAGTCCAACTTCTTCAATAAGCTCGCGTTTAAGTGCAACAAACACACTTTCTCCAGCTTCAACTTTACCACCAGGAAATTCCCATAAACCGCCTTGATGTTGTTCATCTGCACGTTTACAAATGAATATAGCGTTATTTTTCTTAATAACACCAACAGCTACATGTACAATTTCTATAGTCATTACTTTAAAACTCCATAAAAAAAAGCGACGCTAGCGCCGCTTTTTAATAAGCTACTGACAATATTGGGTTATTTTAATTTACCGCAACACTGTTTGAATTTTTGACCTGATTTACAAGGACAAGGGTCATTACGACCTACTTTTGGTTCTGTACGAGCCATTACTGTCGCTGTTTCTGGCGCTTCGCCACCTACGTGCTCAGCTTCTTCATGTTGGTATTCGCGAGGAGCATTTTCACTTTTACGGTGTTGCTCTTCTACTTTTTCAACATCTTCTTCTGCGCGTACTTGTACTTTACTTAGAATGCTTACAACATCTACTTTCAAGTTTTCAAGCATTTCAGAGAACAGCTCAAACGATTCACGCTTGTACTCTTGCTTAGGATTCTTTTGCGCGTAACCACGTAAATGAATACCTTGGCGTAAATGATCCATTGCAGCAAGGTGATCTTTCCAATGCTGATCAAGGCTCTGAAGCATAATCGCTTTTTCGAATTGACGTAATACAGAATCGCCAACTTGCTCTTCTTTTTGCTTGTATGACTGCTCAACCGCCTGCTCAATACGCTCACGAAGCTTTTCTTCGTATAGTTTATTGTCATCTGCTAACCACTGAGTAATAGGTAACTCAATTAAGAAGTCTTGTTTTAAACGCTCTTCAAGGCCAGGAATATCCCACATTTCAGCAAGGCTTTGCGGTGCAATATATTGATCAATTGTATTGCTAAGTACGTCACCACGAATTGCAGTAATAGTTTCTGAAATATCGCCTTCTTCAAGTAGTTCGTTACGCTGAGAGTAAACAACACGACGTTGATCGTTTGCTACATCATCGTACTCAAGTAGTTGCTTACGTACATCAAAGTTACGTGCTTCTACTTTACGCTGTGCATTTTCAATCGCACGGTTAACCCATGGATGTTCAATTGCTTCACCGCGTTGCATACCGAGTTTACGCATCATGTTCGTCATGCGCTCACCGGCAAATATACGCATTAGCGCATCGTCCATCGATAAGTAAAAACGGCTTGAACCAGCATCACCTTGACGACCAGAGCGACCACGTAATTGGTTGTCTATACGACGAGATTCGTGACGTTCAGTACCAATGATATGTAAACCGCCGGCATCAATTACTGCATCATGGCGAATTTTCCAAGCTGCTTTAATTTCAGCAATTTGCTCATCAGTTGGGTTTTCAAGTTTTTCAACTTCACTGTTCCAGTTACCACCTAACACGATATCGGTACCACGACCGGCCATGTTTGTTGCAATTGTTACTGTTCCTGGTAGGCCAGCATCTGAAACGATGTCAGCTTCTTGCGCATGAAATTTAGCATTAAGTACATTGTGCTTAATTTTTTCTTTGCGTAAAAACTGCGATAAATACTCAGAGCTTTCAATTGAAATAGTACCAACAAGCACCGGTTGTCCACGGTCTTGGCAGTCTTTAATATCAATTAAAATAGCTTCGTATTTTTCTTCTTGCGTTAGGTAAACTAAATCGGCGCGATCATCACGAATCATCGGTTTATTAGTTGGCATAACAACGGTATCAAGGCCGTAGATTGACTGAAATTCAAATGCTTCAGTATCGGCTGTACCTGTCATACCTGCTAACGTTTCGTATAAACGGAAGTAGTTTTGGAACGTAATAGAGGCAAGTGTTTGGTTCTCGTTTTGAATTTTTACACCTTCTTTTGCTTCAACAGCTTGGTGTAAACCTTCTGACCAACGACGACCTTCCATTGAACGACCAGTATGCTCATCGATAATAATTACTTCGTTTTCTTTTACAACGTAATCAACATCTTTTTGGTATAGCTTATGAGCACGAAGAGCGGCATAAACATGGCTTAGTAGCGTAATGCTTGCTGCTGAATAAAGCGAATCGCCTTCTTCAATTAAGCCGCGCTCAGTAAGTAGCTCTTCTACTTTAATTTGACCACGTTCTGTTAAATGAACTTGCTTAGATTTTTCATCGATAGTGTAATCGCCGTCACCTTCAATGCCTTCTTCGTCTTCTTTTTCTTGAAGCTCAAGTAAAGGAACGATGGTGTTTATTTCAGTGTATAGCTCAGAGCTATCCTCAGCTGGGCCTGAAATAATAAGCGGGGTACGTGCTTCATCAATTAAGATTGAATCCACTTCATCGACTACAGCATAAAATAATGGACGTTGAACTCGTTCATCAATGCTAAAAGCCATGTTGTCACGAAGGTAGTCAAAACCAAATTCGTTATTAGTACCGTATGTAATGTCAGCAGTATAAGCTAGCTTCTTTTGCTGCGGCATCATACCTGGTACGTTACAGCCTACTGTAAGGCCTAAAAATTCAAATAACGCACGGTTGGTTTCAGCATCACGTTTAGCAAGGTAGTCATTCACGGTAATTACGTGAACACCTTTGCCTGTTAAGCCGTTTAGATAAGCTGGTAGAGTAGCTGTAAGTGTTTTACCTTCACCGGTACGCATTTCTGCAATGCGACCTTGATGTAAAACCATACCACCTAATAACTGCACGTCGAAATGACGCATGCCATTTACACGCTTTGACGCTTCACGTACCACAGCAAAAGCCTCTGGTAGAATGTCGTCAAGGCTTTGTCCGTTATCGTAACGTTCTCTAAACTCAGCTGTTTTAGCTCTTAAATCTTCATCAGAAAGCGCTTCAAGTTTCGTTTCTAGCGCATTGATTAGCGCGACCGTCTTTCTTAAGTTTTTAATAGTGCGGTCATTGCGACTACCAAAAAGCTTGGTAAATAAATTAGATATCATGATAAAACCGTTACAATGTATTCTTTGTCAGCCGAGTATCGGCTAACCCATTTTTAATAATTGGTAATTAATATGTGCTTTTAAGTAACACTTAGAACATATTAATTAGCAATTTTGTAATAAACTGTTCAAAAAGCACTGTTTATTACGTGCGCTACTATACCAGACTCTGCCAAACAACAAACTATCTCAATAAAAAGATCGGTGTATAAAATCGAAAAATTTGATCTGGTTCGTAAAAATCACTTTGTATTACTCAATTACAGTAAAAATAGCAGCGAACTGTAAAGATATGGTGCTAAATAAATTAAAAACAAGGGTTATAGTTGCGCTTAAGTTTTACGCTTAAACACAACTATTAAATACATGTTTTATAATTTAAATTGATTAACCGTTTTGTTAAGCGCCGCAGCTAAATCACTTAAGTCACGAGCTTCGTCAGCGAGGGTGTGCGCATGGTCAGCGGTACTGTTCACTAAGTTATTAATTGCCGAAAGGCTCGTATTAATATCCTCAGCAACAACAGTTTGCTCCTCGGTAGATGTGGCTATTTGATGACTTTGGTCTTGTACTTTAGTAACCGACTGCGCAATATTGTGAAGTGAGCTAAGCACTTCTTTAGTTTGAAGCACTGAGCCCTCGGTTTGATCTTGTCCTTGTTGCATCATTACTGAGGCTTGTTGAGCTATTTGCTGCAAGCGCGAAATCATATTTCGAATATCGTCTGTTGATTCTTGTGTGCGACTTGCAAGTGAACGAACTTCATCAGCAACAACGGCAAAGCCTCTACCGTGTTCACCGGCACGAGCAGCCTCTATAGCCGCATTAAGTGCAAGTAAGTTGGTTTGATCAGCAATGGAATTAATTACATCGACTAATGCACCAATGTTATTACTTTCTTGCTCAAGACCTGCAACCACTTTAGATGCTTCGCCAATATGTAATGCCAGTTCAGTCATTACTGTTTGCGCCTGTGTAGAACGGCTAGCTCCTTCAGCTGTAATTGCTTGTACTTCTTCAGCTGCGTTATTTGTGTGTTGTGCGTTACGTGATATTTCAAGCACAGTAGTCGCCATTTCAGTTACCGCTGCGCTCACGCTATCAACTTGCTGCTTCTCTTGCTGAATTTCAGAATTTGTTTTCTCAGAAACACTTCTTAACTGGGCCGCTGCATTACTTAGTTGTTCTGCTTGCGCTGCGGTATCAAGCATCATGGCGTGCAACTTATCAATAAAAGTGTTCATATGATTGGCCAGCTGTCCCACTTCATCTTGACTATTAATATCAATTTTTTGAGTAAGATCGCCTTCGCCCGATGCTATATCACGCATAATGTGCGTAAGCGTTGTAATGGGTTTTGAAATCATGTGGGTAGCCCATAAAATCATGGCTAATATAATGATTAAGATAATAATTACCGCCGTTGTTGTAGCGGTTACAGCAGCATTTACGGGCTCATCAATCATAGTAGTTGGGATAAGTAGACCTACATACCAATCTATATAAGGCTGCTCTAGCTGCAAACGATGGTAAACCACATAAAACTGCTCACCTTTAAAAGTAACCATTTGGCTGCCTTCAAGGTTATTTCGCATTTGTGTATTTAACTCTTTAAAGCCTGCTGTATTTGTAAATTGTTGCTCAAGCGCATCGAGCCCTTCTTTACCATTTGCACCTTCATCTGTAATTGAAAGTTTATGCCCAGTGGCCTTTGAAAAATGTACTACTTTTTGATTGCCATCGAGTAAAAATCCATAACCTTGGCCGTTAAAGCGAATATTTTCGACCATGTCGTTAATTTTGTTTAATTGTAAATCAACACCGCCCATACCGATGAGTTTTCGCTGAGCGTTATAAACAGGTTGTTGTACTACTGCGGATGCTACGCCTGTGGTTAAATCAACAGAGATTGGACCTACATAAAGCTTGTTAACTTGCATGGCTTCTTGCCACCACCCACGCTTGTAGGCGTAATAAGGCTGGCCGTTGTAGTGACTTGTACGCTCGTTTTCTTTAAAGTATTCACCGGTGGTTGCTGAGGCAAAAAAGGCCGATAAAATGTTTTCGTCATTTGAGCTTAAACGCACAAAGTCTTGGTTTACTTCGTTGTAACCTGGCGCGCTTTCGAGTGCTTGATCGCGTGTATCCCAATTTTCAAAAAAGTTGATTAAATGTGGGTTATTAACAAAGGTTGATACCATTTTACCGTACATCGCGAAGTAACTTTGCATTGAAAGTTGCTCGGCCTGTAGATAACTTTGTGCTTCGTTTTCTATGTTTTCTCTAGAGAGATTGGCAATGTGTTTAACAAAAAATGTTGAGGCGATAATTAGTAAAACGGTAATTGTTCCACCAATCAATAATAATATTTTCTTCCGTAATGATAAATTATTTAGCATGAGTACACATATTTTTATTATTTATGAAATTATATCTAATCATATCTTACTTAAAATCTCTATAAAGTTAGATAGAAAGAACTAATTATGCGTTTAAAATAAAGGCTTATACAAAAATGACAAATAAAAGTAATAAATTAGTAGTATTAGGTGCAGGCTGGTTAGGACATGCTTTGTGCGTAAGTGCACAAAAAGCTGACTGGCAAGTACAAGGAACGCATAGAACAGATATACACGAGTTTGACTTTGAGCGTCAGTTTACACTTGAAGATGGACAATTAAGGCATCAAGTTGATTTACAAGGTGCTTATTGGGTATGTGCTATTCCACCACGTAGCAGGCACAGTGAAAGTAATTATCCTGAAACACTCACCGCAGCGCTTAAGCTTTCAAAGGAGCTAAACGCAAAGGGCTTTTTATTGTGCTCATCAACCGGGGTGTACGATCAAGAGCCTGGTGTATATAGTGAAAGTAGCGATATTTCATGCACAAACGAGCGCCAAATAAAGCTTTACGAAGCTGAAGAGCAAGTGCTTGAACAAGATGGCAAAATACTTCGTTTAGCTGGCTTACTAGGGCCTAATAGAGAACCGGGGCGTTTTGTGGAGGGTAAAGAACTCAACACATCAAGTGAGCAAGTGGTGAATATGGTGCATCAACAAGATGTGATCAATGCTATTTATGCGGTGATAGAGCACTGGCAAGTAGGGCAAAATATTTATAATGTGGTTAATCCCGCGCACCCCACAAAAGCTGAATACTACGCGATGAAGTGTCAGCAACATGGTGGTGAAATGCCAACGTTTACAGGAACTGAACCGGCTGAGCGAAAAATATTAGGCTCAGCCATTGAAGCCTTAGGGTTTAGCTATCAGCACGGTATTTAATATGCTGAAGGCAGGGGACTGCTCTCTATAAAGTCGCATAGCTTACCTTCACTTAGTAATGTGTTAGCAGCTTCGATATCGGGAGCAAAGTAGCGGTCTTTATCATAATAACTCACATGCTCGCGTAACAACGCTTTAGCGCTTTGCACTTTATTTGATGGTTCAAGCGGCTTTCTAAATTCTAGCCCTTGAATCGATGCTAACCATTCTATTGCCAAAACACCTTGGGTATTATTGGCCATTTCATCTAAGCGCCTTGCTGCAAAGGTTGCCATAGAAACATGATCTTCTTGATTTGCAGATGTAGGCAAGCTATCGACCGAAGCCGGATGCGCTAATGATTTGTTTTCTGACGCAAGCGCTGCTGCGGTAACTTGGGCAATCATAAATCCTGAATTTACCCCGCCGTTTTCAACTAAAAATGGCGGTAATTTGGATAGGTTTGAATCGATAAGTAATGCAATTCGCCTTTCTGCTAATGCGCCAATTTCGGCAATTGCGATAGCTAAGTTATCGGCGGCCATAGCAACGGGCTCAGCATGAAAGTTTCCACCCGATATTATGTCGCCTACATCGGCAAAAACTAGCGGATTATCGGTTACACCGTTTGATTCACACAGTAGTACTTCGGCGGCTTGACGTATTTGGGTTAAACATGCACCAAGAACTTGCGGCTGGCAGCGCAGGCAATATGGGTCTTGTACTTTTTCACAATTAATATGTGAGTCACTAATTTGTGAGTGCGTATCGAGTAATTCTCTAAATACGTGCGCGGTGTCTATTTGTCCGCGCTGACCACGAATGTCATGAATACGTGCATCAAATGGCGCGCGACTGCCCATGGCAGCTTCTATACTGATAGAGCCAATAACACAGCTTTGTGCGTACAAGTCTTCGGCTCTAAATAATCCCTGAAGTGCAAATGCAGTAGAGGCTTGCGTGCCATTTAATAATGCTAAGCCTTCTTTGGCTGCAAGTGTTAGGGGTTCAAGTCCCGCTATTTTTAACCCTTGTGCTGCGCTAATTATTTCTCCTTTATGTCGCATTTGACCTTCAGCTAATAAAGGTAGACACATATGCGCAAGAGGAGCTAAATCTCCCGATGCCCCCACGGAGCCTTTTTTAGGCACGCATGGATATACTTCGCTACTAAGCAGCTGCATAAAAAATTGGATTACTTGCAGGCGAATGCCCGAATAGCCACGTGAAAGCGAGTTTACTTTTAAGGTGATCATTAACCTTACTGTGCTGTCATCCATGTATTCACCAATACCCGCAGCGTGTGAAAGTACAATGGAGCGCTGTAATAATTCAAGTTGGTCGTCGGCAATTTTAGTATTGGCTAATAATCCAAAGCCGGTGTTAATTCCATATACAGTGCGGTGTTCATTGATAACGTTTTGAACGGTTTGCGCGCTGGCTGCTATTTGCGACTCGGCATGCTTTGCAAGGCTCAATTTTACCGGTGAATTATTAATTTTTCTTAGTGTGTTTAAATCAAGTGATCCGGGTGTGAGAGTAAGTTCAAACATGATCATTCCTCGTTTAACATAGGTAGGTCTAAATTTTGTTCTTTAGCGCAGTTTTTTGCTATGTCGTATCCGGCATCAGCATGGCGCATTACACCTGTTGCAGGGTCGTTCCACAGTACACGAGCAATACGCTCTTTAGCTTCATCAGTACCATCGGCAACAATAACTACACCAGAGTGCTGACTAAACCCCATGCCTACACCACCGCCATGATGAAGCGATACCCAAGTAGCACCGCCTGCGGTATTAAGCAGAGCATTTAATAGTGGCCAATCGGAGACCGCGTCGGAGCCATCTTTCATACTTTCAGTTTCACGGTTAGGACTGGCAACTGAGCCTGAGTCGAGATGATCTCGTCCAATAACTACCGGCGCTTTAAGCTCACCGCTTTTAACCATATCGTTAAAGGCAACAGCAAGGCGCGCTCTATCTTTTAAACCGACCCAACAAATACGTGCAGGCAAGCCTTGAAATTGAATTCGCTCACGCGCCATATCAAGCCAATTATGCAAATGCTTATCATCAGGAATTAGCTCTTTTACTTTTGCGTCTGTTTTGTAAATATCTTCAGGATCGCCAGATAGTGCTACCCACCTAAACGGACCAATCCCTTCACAAAATAATGGACGAATATACGCAGGCACAAATCCAGGGAAATCAAATGCATTACTCACGCCTTCTTCTAGGGCCATTTGACGAATATTATTGCCATAGTCGGTTGTTGCTGCGCCCGCATCTTGCAGTGCCAACATCGCCTTTACTTGGACTGCCATTGACTGTTTAGCCGCTTTTATAACTGCTTGTGGGTTATCGATTCGCATTTTAGCTGCGTATTCCATACTCCAATCTTGTGGCAGGTAACCGTTAAGTGGATCATGAGCTGAGGTTTGATCGGTGACTATATCGGGAGTAATACCACTTTTTACTAAGGTACTAAAAACATCAGCCGCGTTACCGAGTAAACCCACAGAAAGCGCTTCACCTTTTATGCAAGCATCTGTTATTAATTTTAGTGCATGCTCAAGATCTGTGGCTTTTACATCGACGTACCCTGTTTTTATCCGAAAATCGATACGGCTTTCATCACATTCCACCACTAAGGCACTAAAGCCAGCCATGGTTGCAGCTAATGGTTGTGCACCGCCCATTCCTCCCAAGCCACCTGTTAACACCCACTTACCTTTGGCATCGCCTGAGAAATGTTGTTTTGCCATAGCTACAAAGGTTTCGTAAGTGCCTTGAACAATTCCTTGAGAGCCAATATAAATCCAAGAGCCAGCGGTCATTTGGCCGTACATCATCAAGCCTTTCTTATCTAACTCATTAAAGTGTTCCCAGTTAGCCCAGTGCGGAACAAGGTTAGAATTTGCAATTAATACCCGCGGTGCATTGCTATGAGTTTTAAATACCCCCACTGGTTTACCTGATTGCACCAATAAGGTTTCGTCATCTTCAAGGCGCTCAAGCGTCTCAATTATTTTGTCATAGCTTGGCCAATCACGGGCTGCACGGCCAATACCACCATATACAACAAGTGCATGAGGATGCTCTGCAACTTCAGGGTCTAAGTTATTCATTAGCATGCGCTTAGCAGCTTCTGTTTGCCAGCTTTTAGCACTTATTTTATCTCCATGAGGTGCACGTATTACGCGACTTGTGTCGAGTCGGTTGTTCATGTTTTGCTCCTGTTGTATATACAAGGTGATTTGTTATAAAAAAAGCGCAGTAAGCGCTATTGTTTGTTATTTTTTAAATGTTAAGTGGCCACCTAAGCGATATTTACTGCCAGGTGATACAAGGCGCGCAAAGCTTACAATGCCTTTAACAGACCAGGTGCGTCGGATCACTTGTAAGCATGGCTCTTCATTATATAAGTTTAACCATTGGCACATTTCGCTGTTTGGCATAATGGCCTCTACTGTATGCCTTGCTTGGGTAAGTGGGGCAACACTAGATAGATATTCATGAGGTGTAAGCATGCTAAAGTCTTGTTGTAAGTAGCCAGTCGCAAGGGCAGGGTTTACAAAACGCTCTTCTAGCTGCAAAGGGCTGTCGTTTTCGTTATGCACAAGTACACTTCGATATACAACACTGTCAACCTCAACACCAAGTGCAATGGCAATAGGTGCGACTGCATTTATTGATTCGAGTATGAGTACACTACAGGTGTAGTTGCCGTTACGCTCTTTTACTTCATCAGCAATATTTTTTATTTCAAGTAACGATGACTGCGATTTAAATGTAGCTACAAATGTACCTAACCCTTGGCTGCGGGTTAAAATACCTGCCTCGGTTAATTCGCTTAGTGCTCTGCGGGCTGTCATCCTGCTTACACTAAATTGACTACTTAGTTCGTTTTCAGAGGGAACACGTTGGTTTTCTTGCCACGTACCGCTGCGAATTTTATCAACAATGAATTGTTTTATTTGCGCAAATTTAGGTGTCGTCATTAAATTTATGGTTACATTAAAAATAAACTATATAAATAAGATGACACAATTACCTTGTATATACAAGATGGGTTGTTAGACTATATTTTCATTATTCACGGTGTAAAAAGGGCTGCGATATGCAAAGCACAACACAAAATTATGAGTTAGAAGAAATCGACTTACTTTTAACTGATGCCAATATTGCCACTATGGATAGCAATATAAATGCCCCTTATGGCGCAATTGAAAATGCTGCTATAGCCATTAAAAATGGTAAAATTGCGTGGATTGGAGAGCAATCGACATTGCCTAGTTTTGATGTGTTTGCAACGCCGACATTGAGTGTAAAAGGACAGTGGTTAACGCCGGGCTTAGTAGATTGCCATACTCACTTAGTATTTGCAGGTTCAAGATCGCAAGAGTTTGAACAGCGTTTGCAAGGCGTAAGCTATGAGCAAATTGCGGCACAAGGCGGTGGCATAGCAAGTACGGTTAAAGCCACAAGAGCAGCCGACCGTGAACAATTGTTTGTTGATGCAAAAGATCGCTTAAATACGTTGTTAAAAGAAGGTGTAACCACCGTTGAAATAAAGTCTGGTTATGGGCTAGATACAGAAAACGAGATAAAAATATTAGAAGTCGCTCGTTTATTAGGTGAACATCACCCTATTGATATTAAAACTACTTTTTTAGGGGCGCATGCTCTACCGCCTGAATACAAAGGCCGTGCTGATGAATATATTGATTTAGTGTGTACTGACATGCTAGATCAGGTAGTGGCTAATAATCTTGCTGATGCAGTCGATGTATTTTGTGAAAATGTTGGGTTTAGTTATTCGCAAACCAAACGTGTTTTCCAGGCGGCTAAAAAGCATAACCTCCCAGTAAAATGCCATGCTGAGCAGTTATCTAATCAACAGGGTGCTAAGCTGGTGGCGCAGTTTAATGGCCTTTCGGCGGATCATATTGAGCATCTAGATGAAGAGGGTGTAAAAGCCATGGCAGACGCTGGGACGGTAGCGGTGTTATTGCCAGGTGCATTTTATTTTTTAAGAGAAACTAAATTCCCACCTATTGAATTACTTAATCAATATAAAGTACCTATAGCTATTGCGAGTGATTTTAACCCAGGTACTTCACCGCTGTGCTCAGTGCACTTGATGATGAACATGGCATGCACATTGTTTAGATTAACACCCGAGCAAGCATTAGCTGGTGTTACTCGAAATGCAGCTAAAGCACTAGGTTTAGACGACCGTGGTATTTTAAAGGTTGGCGCAAGAGCTGATATTGCGCATTGGCAAATAAGTCATCCATCACAATTAAGTTACCAATTTGGCGTAAATAAACTGTTAAATTTATGGATTTTGGGTAGAATTAATTAGTTTGTATTATTTTTACCCACATATAACTTGGTTTAAACTTTTTTAGCGAATACGGATGCCGTTAATTTGAACATACTAACCGACAGTAATTTCCCAATATTTTTTAGTGGTGCACTATTAATGGCGATGATCGCCACTTTATTTGCTGTTAAAAATGCCAGTATTAAATTCAGCTATTTATGCACAGCTGCTGTTGGTTTAGCTATCTTAAGCAGCGGTGCGGCTTGGCTTGCTATTTTACTAGCCTTTGGGTTTTGTTTTCACTTATGGCAAGCATTTGAGCGAAATAATTGGAGCATGATAATTACCAGCTCAATGGCTGGTCTTTTATTTGTTGTTCTATTTTCAGCTCATTTATTATTGGAAGTTCCGCTATTTTGGGTTGTGTTAGCAATATTATTATTAGCTATTGTTGGCTTTTTAAATGATGAAAGTGCTGAAATAGAAGTCGTTATAGAGCCAGAACCTGAAGGTGATGCATTTATTGAAGAGTCTCCGCTTTCAGTTTTTGCAGATAGAAAACAGTTACGCCAAGGTTACTATGCATGGTGCGACAACAAACAAATAAGCGCAGCGTTAATCGTTATTCGCCTTGAAGGCTTTGAGCAAGTTAACCAGCATATTGGACGCGACTTTGGCGATATACTGTTAGCGCAATCGGCTAATCGAATAAAAGAGCTACTTTCAAGTGACGAAATAGTGACTTTAACTGGGCAAGAAAAGCTAGCTCACTTAGGGGGTCTTAACTTTGCATTTATTTGTAGTTTCGCGAATCAAAAACACTTACATGAATTAGTTATTGACCAAATACTGGGTGCAACGCTTAAGCCATTTAATGTTGCTAACTGCACTGTAGAAGTAAAAGCTAGAGCGAGTTATGTTGATTGTAATGAGCAAGATAACAACTTTGATAATTTAATATCGTACGCATACCTAGCACTCGATAGCCACCCAGATCGCAAGGTTGTGCCTTATCATCAACAAATGATGATTGAATTGCGAGAGCAACAAGCGCGACTAAAGGAATTAGCAAATATTGATTTTTCGAGCGAGTTAGAGCTTTATTTTCAGCCTATTATTTGTAACGAAAACGGTCAAATTGAGTTTTTAGAATTACTACTGCGTTGGCAGCACCCTAAGCAAGGGATTTTATCCGCTAACAGGTTTATCGACGACATTAGAATTGCAGGGCTTGGTTATCCACTCGCTAAATTTGTAATAGAGAGAGCTGCTGAGCTTGCAATGGCGCTTAGAATAGAAGGTATTTCTATACCGCTTAGCATTAACGTATTTGGTCCTGAAATGCTTAACGAAGAGTTTATTGAATTTGTTGATGTTGTTTTAAGTGAGCATCACTTGGAAGCTGGCGATTTAATTGTTGAATGCCCTTTGCATATTTTTGCGGGACTAGATGATAAAGGCAGAGGCATGATCGCAAGGCTTAATAACATAGGCTTAAAAGTATGTGTTGATGGACTTGGTGATAACCCGGTACTGCTTTCTAAGTTACCAAGTCTAGCGGTAGAGTATATTAAGGTTTCACCTTCACTTACTGCTGACTTTAGTAATCAAAACAATATACGTAGTTTAGTTAGCGGAATGGTTGAAATGCATAACCAACAAAAAACAAAAGTGATTTTTGAAGGGGTAGAAACACTTGAGCAACTTAAGTTTGTAAAAAGCTTAAAAGGTTATGCTGCCCAAGGTTATTACTTTGGTCACCCGCTAAGTAGTATCGGTTTAATGAGCTGGCTAAAAGAGTGGCGATTAGTTCAACAGCGCTAAGTGTTTTCTTTGGCTTGTAGGTAGCTATTCACAAGTGCACTGATCACTTGCCCTACATGGGCAGCACCGGCATCTAACCCGCTAGGGTGCTGGCTAGGCGCTGCTTCACATAAATGTAAGTACTTAGAGTGGCGATGGTTTGCTGCTAAGTGCACAAAGTGCTCAGTGTCATTCACACTAAATCCGCAACATGTGTACGCACTAACCGGCATGTAAGTAATACTATCTAAATCAACTTCAATACCCAGTGGTAAATTGTTAAAATTACTTAATGCGTTTTCAATTGCCTGCGTGAGTGTAGTTTTTCGCTTAACTTGTATTGATTGATAGCTATCAAACGTAAAGTTAGCTTCACTCATTGCATCTATAATTGCTTGATTGTTTTTTATCTCATGTAAGCCAATAACGTGGTAATTACTTAGATGTTGCTCGTTATAAGCGTAGCGAAAGCCATTGCCGCTATGGCGACCTTCACATTCTCTAAAGTCGGCATGAGGGTCAAAGTTGATAGCATTAATAGGTGTATTTTTTGACTTACTCAGGGCACGGATAATTCCCAAGCAATTGTTATGACCTCCGCCAATAACGATTGGCTCAAGCCCCGCTTTAAAAATAAGGCTCAATACCGACTCTACGCGTTCATCAAGCTGTTGGCATAAATCTCGTAATTGAGTTAATTGCTGGCCTTGCTGATTATTAAGCTGGTTGCTTTGCGCCATTAAATCATCAGTATTAACTTCACCCAATAAAAGCACTTTTTGAGTGGCAATAAATTGATTGTGAGGTTGGTTTAAAAAGCGTTTTAAAAAAGCAGGCCATGCTTCGTTTGCACCACCATTTCCTAAGTTTGCTTTTGGGCCGATATCTTCGCAAATACCCAGAAGTACATAGCGGATACCAAATTGAGCAGCGTCAACAAGTGCTTGTTGCAGGTTTACTTGGGTGTCGAGCAAGGCCATTGATTGCCATGCTTTTTTCTCATTTGCGCGGCTAGAGCAAAGTGTTCTAACCGCGCTTTCATCATATACTTTTAAATGGGAAGTCACGTTATACTTCTACAACTTCCAATTCTAATTCTTCTGCAGATAAAACAATGCCTGTGCTATCTGCATAAATAAAGTCGTCATCAAAAAATGATACCCCAGCAAAGTTAACGCCTATAGCATCTTCACCAGCACCTTCGCTGTCGGCTGCAACAGGGATTGAAGCAATTGCTTGAATGCCTAAATCAAGCTCTTCAAGCTCATCAACGTGGCGTACTGCGCCGTAAACAACAATACCATTCCAGTTGTTTTCAAGTGCTAGCTCAGCCAGTTCAATGTCGATTAGTGCGCGACGAGTTGAGCCGCCACCATCAATAAGAAGTACTAGGTCTGTACCATCTTGAGAAAGTAATTCGCGGATGAGTTCATTATTTTCAAAACATTTAACCGTTTTAATGCGGCCACCAAAGCTGTGTCGACCACCAAAGTTGATGAACATAGGTTCTAGCACGTCAACCACGTCAGCAAAGTGGTCGCATAAATCAGAAGTGCTGTAATCCATTATTTTATCCTCAAAAGGTACATTAATTTATATCTCAGTATACCCTCCTTATAAGCAATAACAACGACTTAATCGCAGTAAATTTAGGCAAAACAAGCGCAAAATCATTAATCGCAATAATAGTGTATTAAAAGCGTCACTCAATTGTTATTTACAACACATAAGCTAAACCGGTGTTCATATGTTATGCAATGAGGGATGGTGATGAATAATAATATGCTTAAAAAGGTAACTCAGATAGATGAGCAATTATTTTTAACTTTGTTTAATTGCAATTTACCGAGGTGGTTTAAAACAATGGCCTTTGGTTTGTCTAAAAGCGGTGATGGTGGGCTTTATATATTAATATGCTTAGCAGTGTGGTGGCTTAGTAATAATGAACAGCACCAATTATTGCCTGTCACTATATTAATTGGTTTTGCTATAGAAAGACCTATTTACCTACTAGCTAAAAATAGATTTGCTCGGATCCGTCCATGCGACTGCTTAGTAACAAATGCCTATATAGTACCGAGCGATAAATTTAGTTTACCATCGGGTCACAGTGCTGCTGCCTTTTTAGTGGCAATTATATTAAGCCATTTTTTTCCAGAATATGCATTACTACTATTTAGTTGGGCTACCGGCGTTGCTATGTCTCGTGTGGTATTGGGTGTGCACTTTCCTGCTGATATTATAATAGGCGCAACGATTGGTAGTTTTTGTGGTTTATTTGCGTTAGCACTTGTGGTGCCTGCATGAAAATATTGTATGGAGTACAAGGTACCGGTAATGGTCATATAACGCGCGCTCGGGTTATGGCAAGCTGCTTTAATAAGCTCGGTATTGATGTTGATTATGTGTTTTCAGGGCGCGCAAATAAAGATTACTTTGATATGCACGAATTCTCAGATTATAAAGCGTATCGCGGTTTATCGTTTAGCACTGAAAATGGGCAAGTTAAAAATTTAAAAACACTTAAAAACATGCGAATTTGTAAGTTGGTGAGTGATATAAAATCGCTTGAGATAAAACAGTACGATTTTGTACTTAACGACTTTGAGCCTGTGACAGCATGGGCTGCAAAACGGGCAGGTATACCCGTTATTGGCATTAGTCACCAAGCAGCATTTTTGTCAGATAACGTACCTATGTTTGGTCGTGGCGTCCTGAGAAAATCACTTATCAAGCATTATGCACCAGCGACTACCTACTTAGGCGTGCACTGGCAACCATTTGCAAATAATATAATACCGCCTTTTATTGCTCATCATAATCACGACAACCCTGTAGCAGTAATGAACAAGGTATTGGTATATTTACCTTTCGAAAACTTAGATAGCGTTGTTGATTATTTAAAAGACTTTCCCGAAAAAGAATTTTATTGCTATCACCCAAATGCCACCAATCAATCTTTTGGACATATACATTTACGAGCCCCTTCACGCTCTGGTTTTTTAAACGACTTAGCAAACACAAGTGGCGTTATTGGTAATGCGGGATTTGAGCTTGCCAGTGAAGCGCTTAAGTTAGGTAAAAAGTTACTATTAAAGCCTTTAGATGGTCAGTTTGAGCAAGCAGCAAATGCAAAAACTTTATTTGCCATGGGCATGGCGCATGTTATGAACTATTTAAACCCACAAGCCCTTGATGATTGGAATAGCGCACCGCAAAACAAGCAGATAAATTACCCCAGCGATCCCGCGCCTTTAATTGATTGGTTGGTTAAACAACAATGGAATAACACACAATCGTTACATAAAGGTTTGTGGGATAGTGTCGCCTTATAGCCATCACATTTAAACTGTTTAGAATTACCAATAATAAAAAGTTAAATTAATTAGTCGCTTTTGATCTATTAGCTATAATAAAAATGCATATTCAAAAAAGGTGTTAGCGATGAGTTTTTTACAAAACTTAACAATTAAACGACGTTTACAACTAAACGCAGTCGTTGTTGGTTTAGCAATGGTGGTCCTTTTATGCGTGATTATTTTTGAATCACGTACAACCTTGAGCTTAAACAAGACTATTCAATTAGCAGAAGAGCTCAACGTACATGCATTAGCATTGCGTAAACATGAAAAAAACTTTTTGTTTTATAAACAAGAAGACGCGTTAACTGCATTTGAAACGGGTTTTGAGCAGTTAAGTGATAAAGTAAAAAAGTTACAACAGTTAATGGCTAACCAAAGTATCGCACAGGAGCAGGTCCAGCACTTTGAGCAACTAATAAATAGCTATAATAATGATTTTGAAACTGTTGTTAAGCTTCAAAAAGAGATTGGTTTAACCCCGACCGACGGGTTATATGGCAAGCTTAGAAGCTCGGTTCATGAAGTTGAGCAACTATTAAAAGAGCAGCAAAATTACCAACTGCTGTCGTCAATGCTGCAACTAAGACGCTCAGAAAAAGATTTCATGCTGAGATTTGATATTAAGTACCTAGGGCGTTTTAATGAGGGAATTAATACATTTAAGCAGCAGATAGCTGCAGCACAGCTGCCAAGCGACTATAAAGCACAAATTAATCCTTTGATTGATATATACCAAAGCGAATTTCAAACACTTGTGCAGGCGCAAACTAAGCTAGGGCTAGATCTTGAGTCAGGCGCACTTGGAGTAATGCGTGACAGTGTAGATAAAAGCGACGCCATTGTTTCTAAAATCGTTAAAGACACTAAGTTACAAGTAGAGCAAAGTGTAGAGCAGGCTCAATTTTTAGCTATTTTGGTATTTGTGATTGCAGGTGTGATTGTATTAGCACTCGTTTATTTTACAAGCCACTCCATTATTGTACCTATTGAGCGGGTTTATCACACCATTAACGATATTCGTCGTAATAATGATTTGAGCGTGATGATAGAGCAAACTGGTAAAGACGAAATTACCACCATGACGGTCGACTTTAATAGCTTAATAGGCGATTTTAAGAACTTAATTAACGAAGTTAATGGTGCTCTAAACACGCTTAATGTAGCAACAGAGCATTTATCACAAAGTACCGCAGCAACAAGCTCTGGTATGCAAGAGCAACTACATGAAGCCGACATGGTTGCAACGGCAGCCACCGAAATGCAGGCGACGATTCAGGATATTTCACATAATACTGAAGCGGCTGCGAAAAAAGCAGAGTCAACAAATTTAAGTGCACAACAAGGGCGCAGTGAAGTAGATTCTACCGTTAAGCACATTAGGGCCCTATCTGATTCGCTGGGGAATGCATCAAATGTAGTGTCGCAACTTGAAAAAGATGGTGAAACAATTGGTTCAGTGCTTGATGTAATTCGAGGGATTGCAGATCAAACAAATTTACTTGCACTTAATGCGGCAATAGAAGCGGCCCGTGCTGGTGAGTATGGTCGTGGTTTTGCTGTTGTTGCAGATGAGGTTCGTTCATTAGCAAAGCGTACTCAAGAGTCTACAAGTGAGATTGAAGGTATTATAAGTACCTTACAGCAGCGTACTCAAGAAGTGGTGAGTATTATGCACAAATGTCGCTCTCAAGGTGATGAAAGTGCCTCACAAGCAATTAAAGCAGGTGAGCTATTAGGCGCAATTACTGAAGATGTACAAACAATAATGGAAATGAGCTCTCAAATAGCAGTTGCTATTGATGAGCAAAGCCAAGTGGCATCAGAGGTTAATAAAAATGTAGTAAGAATTCGCGATATTGCACAAGACGCAACTGAACATGCTGCTAACAATGCGCAAACAAGTGAAGAAGTCTCTGAGCAGGCTCGCGTTCTGTTCACTGCAATTGATAAATTTAAGGTTTAATAACGCTTAATAGAACGGGCCTATAAAGTTTAAGGAACAAATTTTATAGGCACGCTATCTTTACTTTTTTCGTGTTCAGTTAGCCGCGCTAAATATTCACTCCACAATGTATCTTGTTGCTGTTGTAGTTTTTCAAAGTAGCGCCAGCTAAATAGTCCGCTGTTATGGCCATCGTCAAAATCTAAACGAAGTGCGTAATACCCAACAGGTACAATACTTTTTATTCCTACAGCTTGCTTATTAAGTACTAGCTTCATTGGGCCAGAGCCATGGCCCTGCACTTCAGCTGAAGGGGAGTGTACACGTAAAAACTCACAGCTAAATACAGCTTTACTGTCATCATCAAAGTAAACATCTAGATTTTTACTTACACTGTGGTAATGCACTTTTGTTACGTGTTTCATTTAATATATCCCATTAAAAAGCCCCCAATCTGGAGGCTTTTAGTATAACGTTTATATTCGTTTTATAGAATAAAGCGGCTTAAGTCTTCATCTTCAACAAGTGCACCTAAGTGTTTTTCAACATAAGCGGCGTCGATTACTAATGACGAGCCTGCTTTTTCAGAAGCGTCGTATGAAATTTCTTCCATCAATCTTTCCATTACAGTGTGTAGACGACGAGCACCGATGTTTTCGGTTTTCTCGTTAACTTGCCAAGCTGCTTTGGCAATACGCTCAATTGCATCGTCGCTAAACTCAATCGATACCTGCTCAGTTTTAAGCAGCTCTCGTTGTTGCTCGGTAAGCGATGCATGAGGCTCTGTAAGGATGCGTTTAAAGTCATCTGCAGTAAGTGCTTCAAGTTCTACTCGAATCGGTAAGCGGCCCTGTAGCTCTGGGATCATATCTGATGGCTTCGCCATCTGAAACGCACCAGAGGCAATAAACAGTATATGGTCAGTTTTAACCATTCCGTGCTTAGTATTTACAGTTGAACCTTCAATTAGCGGTAGTAAGTCGCGCTGAACACCTTCACGGCTCACATCTGGACCTGAAGAATCGCCGCGCTTACAAATTTTGTCTATTTCATCAATAAACACAATACCGTTTTGCTCTACTGCAAAAATAGCTTGCTCTTTTAGCTCTTCAGGATTTACTAATTTAGCGGCTTCTTCTTCCGTTAATAGTTTGAAGGCTTCTTTGATTTTTAGTTTACGCTTAGTGCGCTTATCGCCGCCCATGTTTTGAAACATGCTTTGTAGCTGGTTGGTCATATCTTCCATACCAGGAGGCGCCATAATTTCTACGTTTGGTTGTGCTTGTGCTAAATCGATTTCAATTTCTTTATCATCTAGCTGACCTTCACGTAGCTTTTTACGGAACGTTTGGCGAGTTGATGAGTTATCATCACGCTGCGTTTCGCCGTATTGATCTTTCGCTGGTGGTAAAAGGGCATCTAAAATGCGCTCTTCTGCTGCTTCTTCGGCGCGATGTTTAAATTTCTTAGTCTGCTGTTCGCGAGTCATTTTAATTGATACATCGACTAAATCGCGGATGATAGTCTCAACTTCTTTACCAACATAGCCAACTTCAGTGAACTTAGTCGCTTCTACTTTAATAAAGGGTGCGTTAGCAAGTTTTGCTAATCGGCGGGCAATTTCTGTTTTACCTACACCGGTTGGACCAATCATTAAAATGTTTTTTGGTGTTACTTCGCTGCGTAAATCTTCTTTGAGTTGCATGCGGCGCCAGCGGTTACGAAGTGCGATAGCCACTGCTTTTTTTGCTTTAGCCTGACCTATAATGTGCTGATCTAGCTCGTGAACAATTTCTCTTGGGGTCATATCAGACATGATAGTTCCTATTATAATTCTTCGATTGTTTGGAAGTTATTAGTAAATACGCAGATGTTGCCTGCAATAGTTAAGCTTTTCTCTACTATTTCACGAGCGCTTAAATCTGTATTTTCTAAAAGGGCGGTTGCAGCTGATTGTGCAAAGTTACCACCACTGCCAATTGCAATTAGGTCGTTTTCAGGTTGAACCACATCGCCATTACCGGTAATAATTAAAGAGGCTGTTTCGTCTGCTACAGCGAGCAGCGCTTCGAGTTTTCGAAGTGCACGGTCGCTGCGCCAATCTTTAGCCATTTCTACTGCGGCTTTAGTTAGGTTTCCTTGGTGCATTTCTAATTTGCTTTCAAAGCGTTCGAAAAGAGTGAAGGCATCAGCAGTACCGCCGGCAAAACCAGCGATTACTTTGCCATTATAAAGACGTCGAACTTTACGGGCGTTGCCCTTCATTACGGTATTACCAAGAGACACTTGGCCATCGCCGCCAATTACAACCTTGTCGCCACGGCGTACACTTACGATAGTAGTCATGTTATTCCTCATCATCGAGCTGCAGAGGCAACTCGTAAAAAACGATTATGAAGAGGTTATATGGGTGAATGGTTTATTTTCAAGTCCAGCCCCAAATTCCGCAGCCGACTATTTTTACACGTTTAAGTTTGTTTTTATCACTTTCGGCTTGGCGTTTGGTTTTATAAGGGCCTAAGCGCACTTTATACCAAGTACCATTGCTGCCTTCAGCCTGTTTTATTTCAGAAATGAGGCCTGCAAATGCTATTTTAGCTTTTAGCGATTCCGCTTGTGCGTGGGTTTTAAACGAACCACACTGCATAACGTAAGGGCCTTTTTGCTCAAGTTCTTTCACTTCAACTTGAATCTCGTGGTTTCTAATTTCTTTAATAAACTCTGGTGTGCGTGGAATAACCACTTCTACTTTTGCGGGCGCAGTGGGGTTTGCTTGTTTTTCGACAAGTTTTGGATCTGCATTACTTTTAATAAACCATAATGTATAAGCAAAACCACCGACGAGTAAGATGGCTATGACAGCTAAAAGAATAGGAAATGGTTTTTTAGCGGGTGCGTTTTTTTTACTGTTTCTGCCTGCAGGCTTTTTGTTAATATAATCGTGCTGTGCCATGGTGTTATTTTGGCCTTAACCTAAATCATGTCTATAGGGTCTACGTCTAAGCTCCAGCGTACTTTTTGTGCAAGTTTACTTGAACTTAAATAATCAACCATTTGCGCAAGGTACTGATGTAATATGCGGCGATCTTGCGCTTGAATATGTAATTGAAAACGATACATACCTGCGACTTTTTCAAGTGGAGCAGGGATCGGACCGAGCAATTGTATACCAGATACCCCATTCACAGGAACCAAATCTGTCAAAAAATCGACGACTAGCTTAATGCTGTGTCCTTGTGCACGGACAATAGCCATATTTGTAATGGGTGGTAAGTCTGCATCATCGCGTTCACTCAGTGCAAAGCGAGCAAAGTCTTGGTAACCATTATTAACTAAGTCTTGTAAAAGCGGGTGCTCTGGAAAGTGTGTTTGTAATAATACTTGCCCAGGCTCCCCTGAACGCCCAGCTCGCCCCGCGACCTGAGTAACTAACTGTGCTAAATGCTCTGTCGCCCTAAAGTCGCATGAGTATAAACCGCTATCTACGTCTAAAATTATAACAAGGCTTACATCTGCAAAGTGATGGCCTTTGGCAAGCATTTGTGTGCCAACTAAAATGCGTGCACCGCCTAGGTTTATTTCATCTAGTGCTTTTTCAAGGCTGCCTTTACGGCGAGTTGAATCGCGGTCTATGCGAGTAACGGGTGTATCTGGAAACTCGGTCGATAAAAACTCTTCAATTTGCTCTGTACCTTTGCCATTTGGAAATATTTGCGTACTTCCACAATCAGGACATTGGTGAGGAACAGGGTATTGATCGCCACAGTGATGACAAATCATTTGCCCAATCGCTTTATGAAATGTGGCGCTGGTACTGCAGCGTTTACATTCACTTAGCCAGCCACATTCATGGCAAATAAGAGTGGGTGAGAAACCTCGACGATTTAAAAAAACCATAACCTGTTTACCGCGATTTAAGTGTTGGCGCATAGTTGCAAGGCTTGCATGTGCAATACCTGCTTGGTCGGGTTGGCCTTTCATATCGAGTAACTTAAATTGGTTATCTGTCGCAGTTTGCGCGCGCTCGGTTAAACTTAGTAGCTGATATTTGTTATTAATTGCTTTGTGAAGTGTTTCAAGTGCGGGTGTAGCACTGCCTAATATAAGTGGTATTTTATGCTGAAAAGCTCTGTATGCAGCTAAATCACGAGCATGGTAACGAAGGGTATCTTGTTGTTTAAATGATGAATCGTGCTCTTCATCGACAACTATCATACCGAGTTTTAAAAATGGCAGAAAAATACTCGAACGTGTGCCTATAACTATTGCACAACTGCCTTTTTCGCAAAAACGCCATGTTTGCAATCGCTCGTTGTCGGTAAGGGCTGAATGCCAAAGCATAATGGGTGTATCAGGAAAGCGGCGACGAAAACGGTTTACAGTTTGTGGCGTTAAGCCTATTTCTGGCACTAATACTAATGCTTGCTCGCCACGTTTGAGTACTTCTTCTAGGCACTGTAAATACACTTCTGTTTTACCACTGCCAGTTACGCCTTCTAATAAAAAGCTGCTAAATCCATTACTTTGATTTATTGCTGTACAGGCAACCGCTTGTTCTTTATTAAGTACAGGTTTACTACCGACAGTTGGTGCAACGCTTTGCCATTGGTTATCGTGTTCAATAGTTTGCGTAATGAGTTCTTTATCTATTAGGCTATCTATTGTTTTTTTACTAAAGCCAAGAGCTTTTAATTCGGTTAACGATGATTTCCCCGATTGCGACAACTGCTTTAATAAATTGAGTTGTGTTTTGGCTTTTAATGACGGTACTTTTGCGCCTTTTTCTGTCAGAGCAACCATGTTAATACTGGTTTTATCTGGCGATTCACCTTGGCGAAGTGCACTCGGTAGCGCTATGTGAATAGTTTCGCCTAAGGGATAGCAATAATAGCGGGCAGTAAAGCTAAGGAGTTCTAAATGTTGGGCGCTTAAAATAGGGGTATCGTCTATTACCTCTATAATATTCTTAATTTTATCTAAAGGGACGTCGGTACTGTTTTTAATACCCAGAACAACAGCTACTTTTTTTTGATTACCAAAAGGTACTAAAACCCGCATGCCCGGTAGTATGGGTGTTGATAAGCCACTGAGCTGCTCTTCTATTTTATAATCAAAGGTGCGTGGAAGCGGGACTTTAATAGCAACTTCAACAAAACTCATAACAACTCAACCCGTAAAATTAATGCTGTAATGTACTAAAAATACCGCTAAAAACCTACTAGCAATAGTACTTGAGAAAGAGATTGTTCACTTTTTTAGCGAAAAGATAAATAAATACTTGTGCAGGGGAAGGTTGTTGGATAAAATCCGCCACCAACAAATTTGTTTTAACGACGTATGGTGCCAGACTTCGGGTTTGGAGAGCGATGCGGCCTTAACTAGAGGTTCCTATGAAAGAAGGTATTCACCCTAAGTACGAAGTAATTTCTGCAACATGTTCATGCGGAAACAAATTCGAAACTAGCTCAACTCTTTGTAAAGACATTCACTTAGACGTATGTTCTGCGTGTCACCCGTTTTACACTGGTAAGCAAAAGATTTTAGACACTGGCGGCCGTGTTGATCGCTTCAACAAGCGCTTCGGTGCACTTAGCAGCAAGAAGTAATTATTGCTGTTTAGTTAAAAAAAGCACCTTAGGGTTAATGCCAGTCAGTTAAGCTGACTGGCATCTTTCTTTTTATGGGGATACTTAGATGGTTTTGGCTTAACCCATCGGGGATATCTTCTATCCTCTCGTCTAGCTGGAAGCTTAAATAAGACC
>NZ_JADYXA010000018.1:0-71021 GCF_015864495.1 Pseudoalteromonas sp. SWYJZ98
AAGCGCACAGGGCGTGCATCTGTGAAAGTGTTATGGCAAGGATGGCTTAAATTACAAGCCATCCTTGAAGGCTACGATTTAGCAAAATCTCTTGAGTCAGACTTGTGATCAAGAGACAGCTATGAGTGGGATTATTGGTTTGACTAATATTTTGCTCGAAAAAGGTTTACCTGATGAGTATGAGCATTATTTAGATAAAATTAAATATTCCTCAGATCAACTCCTGGTGGTTATTAACGATATTTTAAACTTTTCAAAAATTGAGTCTGGAAATGTTAACCTTGAAGAATTTCCTTTTTCCGTAAATTCGGTTGTTGATTATATCAAAGCAACCTTCAATGAATTGGCCCAAAGTAAAGGGGTCACATTTGATATTAGCATTGATGAGGCAGTTAAACTGGACTTAATCGGCGATGTAGTGCGAATAAATCAGGTGCTGTTAAATTTATGCTCTAACGCAATTAAATTCACCCCTCACGGCACTGTATCGGTTTTAATTGAGTCAAGAAAGTTATTAGACGATCCGCAAAGTGTTTGCTTATATTTTACAGTTAAAGACTCAGGTATTGGCATCGCTGAGGATAATCTTAGCAATTTATTTGAATCATTTACTCAGGCAGATAGTTCTACAACTAGGAAGTTTGGTGGTACAGGGTTAGGTTTAACAATTAGTAAGCGTTTATGCCAATTGATGGGTGGTGATATAACGGTACACAGCACTCAAGGTGTGGGTAGTGAGTTTGTTGCTTCGGTGGAAGTTAAATTGAACAACCAAGCGTTGATTGATGATACGGCTAACCTAATCTTTACTGATCCGTTTGATGTATTAATTATAGATGATAATGAAGATGACCTTAAAGTAATTGAAAATCAGCTTACAGCTATGGGTTTAGTATGTACTGCGTGCTCGTCTGCTAAGCAAGCTATTGATATTATTGAACAGAATAAAGAAAAATTTAAAGTCATTATTGTCGATTGGATAATGCCAGCGATGAGTAGTGAAACATTTTTAACGCGTATTTATAATATTAATCCCCAGCTTTGCAATAATATAATTGTACTTACAAGGGATCATGAGGTTTTACTTAATGATGTGGCTAACAAAATAAATATAAACACAATTTTGCAAAAACCTGTTTATTCGAGTGTCTTGTATAAGGAGGTGAGCAGTAGAGTGTTAGGTTTTTTTAATGAAGTGCCTAAAGTAAATACTGTGAGTGAACAGTCGCTGGCGGGTATTAGAGTATTAGTTGTGGAAGATAATTCAATCAATCGACTAATAGTTACCAACATACTAGAAAATAGCGGCGCTCAGGTTTACTTAGTTGATAATGGATTAGAGTGCATCCAAACAGTAAAATTAGAGTCGTTTGATATAATTTTAATGGATATTCATACGCCTATCATGGACGGTGTTGAGGCGACTCAAATTATTCGTAATGATAGTGATGAAACTATCGCAAATATTCCAATAATTGCCTTAACAGCTAATGTTATGAAAGATGATATTACACGATACTTATCTATTGGCATGAATGCTCATGTTGCAAAACCCATTAAAACACAAAAACTACGTGAAACTATAATTCGCTGTTTAAATAAATAGTTGCGCTATACATATAATTTAATATTTTTATCAAATACCTACCGTAATCCCTTCCATTGGCTTGAGCCGATTTTTTAATAACTTAAAAAATTTATAAAATAGAATTTGATTAACGTGTTTGTATGTGAAATTTCATATATTCGATTTTTCGTATATTCACTTGGCAAAGGTTGAGTTATAAATGTCAGAAGTTAATGGGTTACCAAATACAAATAAAACACACAGCGTTGTTCCACATACTAAAATTTTAACGTTAGTTTTTCTGAGCACAAACCTAAAATTTTATTGTGATATGGATCATTAAGAGCGCGTTCTTATAGCAAGTTGGTAATAGAGGAGAGTGCACGTTTATTAACGTACTTTGGTGCTGAGGTTAAAATTTTTAATCCTGAAGGTTTACCTCAAACTGATAGTGAAGATGAATCACACCCTAAAGTACAAGAGTTACGAGATTTAATGCTTTGTCGATGGCTTTCATCTATTTACAGAATAAAGGGCATAGCTGTTTATTTTTGTAAGCTCTCGTTTATTTGAGTGTTTTTTGTTTAGTGCTATTAATAAAAGTTTAAACTTAGTTTGCAACCTTGTGCTTCTATAGATATTGAACAACACTTTAGTTATTAATATAACGAGTGGCAGGCTATGCAAAAGAGTAAACTCTGGCTTTTAAAGTACTTCAAAGGTATCTCTTTTGTTCTGTTTCTGGTGATACTTATTAGTTTTAATTTCATTTTAAATGATGCATTACATCAAAAAGCACATGGTTCTGGACAGCAGTTCGTTAAGCGTGTTTACGAATTAAATTTATCCCCCTCTATAAATAATGAAGTGTTAGTCGCATTAGCTAAAAATGAAGGCTTTAAGCTGGGGGTGCAAAATTCTTCAGATCACTTTAGGAACTTAGTAAATTTAGAACGCGAAGTTTTTACTTTTAAAACGTTAAGTTTGAGCCTTTATCACTATCCAGTGTGGGTAACACAAAGCTACTTATTTATATTTTTAAATCTGATTATATTAGGCGCTGCTAATTGGTCTTATCGCTGGTGGAGCCTGTTAAAAGTAAACCGTAAAGTAATGCTTAAGAATACAGTTATACAGCCGACTAAAATTATTCAACAAAGGCATAAAAATACTCAACTAATCGAACAGGCAAAAAAATGTGATTTAAGTTCTTTGTATGGAGTTAATACTGCATCACATAACTTATTTTTACTTATTGAGTGTGATTGTAGCTTTGATAAAAAAACGGATATAGAAGCCAATTTTAAAGTCTTAATTACTAAAAAATTAGCCGAACTTAAGGATGTGTCGGTAAAAGTACTAAACTCTAATTACTTAGCGGTTACCTTACCAAACATTTCTATTAGCGAGTTGAATAGCTACGTTGAAAAGCTCCATAAAAATGTGTTTTTAATATGTCAAAATCATCAAAAAAATATTACTCATAAAAATATTAAAATAGGTGCGTGTGATTATCAATTAGGCGCTGATCAAGTGGCGGTTTATAAGCTAGCAAAATCAGCACTCGCGCTATCACAAAGCAGCCTATTGCAGCATTGCCACCGTTTAACGTTAAATCACAGCCAAGAAAAACACCTCTCTAGCAAACAGGTTATAGAAAACATTAAAAAGAATAAATTTATATTATTCTTTCAGCCTGTATTTGAACTCTCTAGTGGAGATATCCTGCAGCATGAAGCTCTTATTCGGGTTAGGCATAGCCACCTTGGTTTACTGGCCGCTCGTTATTTTATTAAGCAGGTTTATAGTGATCAAGACGCTTTAATATTAGATAAAGCTGTAATAACACAAGTCAAAAAGCTAATGCTCAGTGAGTCTTCGGCTTTAACTGTTAGTGTAAATCTACACCCTAAAAATTGGTTTAATACTGTATTTTGGGAGTGGTTAGCCAATCAAATGGCAGGGCTTAAGTTAAATACTAAATTACAATTTGAAATAAGTGAGGCAGAATTTTTTACTCACAGAGAGTCGATAACTAATGCACTTAATATTATTAAAAAAGGGCATTCACACATTGTGATTGATAATGTAAAAAGCAGTGAGAAAGTAGCCATGCTAGTTGATTATAACCAAGTATGTGGGCTTAAGTTATCATACGAACTGGTTCATTTATTAGATGAAAAAACTCAAAATCAAAAGAAAATAAAAAGGATAGTCGAAGCCGCTAGTCTTTTAAATCTACCCGTATACGCGGTGGGCGTAGAGACTCAAAAAGAGCTACTTACGCTTACCAAATTGGGAGTGGTAGGAGCTCAAGGTTTTTACTTTTCAGAGCCGCTTCAAGAGTTTACGCAAGCGGTATTTAATTAAGATCTAGATTAACCCTCTATATTTAAGCCCATTTAATCCTTGAAGCCCGCCGGTATGAACAGCAATAATTTTACTCCCAGATGGGAAATAATCTTGCTCAATAAGCTGCCACAATGCATACATCATTTTTCCGCTATAAATAGGCTCAAGTGGCAGATTATAAGTGTGACTCATATCTTGGCAAAACTGCCATAACTCAGGTGAAAACTTACCATAACCCCCATCATGAAACTCTGTGAGTAATTGCCAGTTAGTTTGGTTATTAGCTTTAGCGCTCAGCTTTTTTATTTCTTCATTTAAATATTCAGCTTGTTTTAATACCGCTATACCAATAACTTGTGTTGTTGAAGCACTGCCTTCTATTAGTCCAGCAAGCGTGCCACCACTACCTGTAGGACAAACTAAGTAGCTATGTTCGGGTAAGCTTTGTACTAATTCTTTACACCCTAATAAAGCATGTTCATTTGTACCACCTTCAGGGATGATATAAGCGTTTGGAAAACGCTCTTGCAGAGCATTAAGGTATTCGGTGTCGTGACGTTTTCGATATTCTATACGATTAACAACATGTAGGTTCATACCACAATGTTTTGCAAACTGAATTGTTGGATTGTTGTTATCAAGTTCTGGTCCGCGGATAATCGCGTGAGTTTTTATATTAAATTCTTTTCCCGCAGCTGCGCAGGCGTGAATATGGTTTGAAAATGCACCACCAAAAGTCAGAAGTTCTGTCTTATTTATCTTTTGCATGTACGCTAAATTATATTTTAATTTACGCCATTTATTGCCACTTATTAACGGATGAAGCAAATCATCACGTTTTATACCTAAATAAATATTTCTCTTTTTTAGAAACGAGCTATCTATTTGTTGTATTTGGTTATTTTCATCTATTTTGAATGTTTCATGCATTTTTTTGGTTTTCAATTTGGCAAAGTAGTTAAAATGTACGACACTTATTTCATACATAATTAACATTAGTAGCTATATGAAAGAAAAGCTGTTTTCGTGGTTAAATCGTAGTTTAGATCCAAATACAGCTATTGGTGTTGCAACTTACGCAGATACTGTTAACGCAGTATGTTTAAAAAAACAAAGCGACCGATGGATGGTTCACAGTTCTCACAGTGTTAATGTGTCTGAGCAAACTGATTATACCGCTGCAATTGTTGCTTGTACAAATGAGGTTTCTACTGATATTTGTGCCGTTAATTTAGTTATACCGCACTATTTTTATCAAATAGTGCAAATGGATAAACCAAATCTCAGCGATGAAGAAATAATTCAGTCACTCCCTTGGACTACAAAAGATTTAGTTGATATAGCCCCTGAAAATATTGTGGCTGATTTTATTGATTACCCAATAACACTCACAATGCAAAGCAGCAAAATGAATGTATTATTACGATGAGTTGCAGTTAAGTATGCTGGAAACACAATACAGAGTGACAGCGCCTACACGTATTTTTTTAAAAGACACAACCTCACTTCTATCAACTTCATTTTTGAATATAGGTAAAACAAATATAGTGGTCGAAACTGGCGCGTACTTGGCTATTTATGTGGATGGTGCGGTTGCTATTGCAGCCGATGCCAATATTGCGGCCTATATTGTTGCCACTGGTGAGGTAAGAATCGCACAAAATGTAACGTATCAGGGGGCAATTACATCGGCTACTCAAATTATTACCGAAGGGAGCTCAACGTTTGACGCTCTACCAGTACCAGAGAGTATCCCTGGTTTTTGTGGTATTTATACACCAGAAACCCTAGATCATTATCGTTTAACAATCAGCGATAACAAAGGTCTAACGTGTGAAGCTAAAGAGATGACACTCACAGCCTGCGCAAATGACGCCTGCGATTTACTATTTGCTGAGCCGTCTAGTTTAAACCTTTCTCCAGATAATAGTGGACAACAAAGTTGGGTTACGGGGGAGAATATTAATTTTACAGGCTCAACAACTGTTGAGTTTGCCAAACGTACAACTGGTAGCGTCACATTTGGGTATAACACTGCAGATCCTTCGGCACCTCTTCGTTGTTACATCGGTGGTAATAATGTTGGTTTGAGCGGCTGTAAAGTTACGTTTTCTGATGCTGGATTTATTTTTAATAATGATACAGATGGAAATACTACAATTCCTACTCAGTTATCAGCAAAGCCTTCAAATACTGGATTTAATGCAAAAGCGCTATCTATTCAAGCGGTAAAAACAAATACCACTGCGGGCGTATGCGAAGCTGCATTTCCTGCAGGTGGCGATGTAAGCTTAGATTTATCCTATACATGCAGTGCGGGTGCAAGTTGCTCTGATACGGTTTCACTTAGTAACAACAATAATACCTTTGCGGTCGAGCAAGCAGCTAAATCGTTCACGCTAAACTTTGATAGTGAGTCTAAAGCCCCGATTGTTATAAATTATCTCGATGCAGGAAAATTGAGTTTAAATGTAAATACCAATTTAATTTTAGACCCAGTCACTAATTTATCAGTAAATCTAACGGGGAGTTCAAATGAGTATGTTGTAAAGCCATTTGGGTTAGCGATGGAAATTGCAAGTGATGGTTATGCAGCAGACGCTGATGGAAGTTTATTTAGATTAACTGGCGAAGCATTCGATTTAAAAATGAATGCGGTGCAATGGCAAACAGGGCAAGACACTAACAACGATGGTTACCCAGATAACTACAGCAATATAATAAATAACACCATTGCTAAGCACTTTATTATAGAGCAACCACTTGTAGAGGCATTACTTAAAGCGCCTACGCCAGGCATTCAAGGTACGCTTGAAGCGATGAGCACTGTTGCCTTTAGTGACACTGGTAGTTTGAGTGAATCTATATCGCAGTATAATTACGACCAAGTTGGCATCATTGATTTAACAGCAGGCCTTCAAGATGCCGTTACTTTGGCGCGGGAGATGTTAAAGGTGAATTATATAACATTGGCCGTTTTGCACCTTCGCAGTTTCAGGTAGTGGGGGTTCAAGCTGCCGCACAATGCACGCAATACGGCAGTAATTTAACTTACCTTGATCAACCTTTTGAACTTGGCTTTACAGTACAAGCACTAAATCAAAATGGTGAGCTAATGGCTAATTATAAAGAGGGCTTTGATAAATCGAGTGTAGTCATTAATGCCGAAAATAATGAAGTAGCTAACTATGTACCCGCAACTAATTTTGCTAGCCGCTTAGTAAACCTAGGGAATAATAACTGGGGAGATATAAGCGACGGCCAATGGCAAATGAGTCAAATAAACACCACACTTCAAAGATTAGGTGTAGGGCAAGCAGACGGACCGTTCGCTATGGTCAGTTTAATGACAACGCTTTCTAACATAGAAGGAGCAACGCTCATTGATGCAAATGATAAACCTAATACACAAACAGCATGTTCGGGTGGCTGTAATAGTGTACGACTAAATACATTACCAATAGAGTTTAGGTTTGGACGTTTAGTACTTGGTAATAACGCAGGCTCCGATCTCGACCCTTTACTTATTCCTATGCAGGCTCAGTATTACAACGGCAGTGGATTTGTAAATAACGCTGAAGATAACTGTAGTGTATTTGATCATACCCAAATTACTCAAATATCACCTAGCAGCCCACAATTAACCTATAAATATGGGACTGGTGTATCTGGCCAGCTAGAAGCGGGAGTATATCCGCCAGATAACGGTATTTATGCACAGCCAAATGGTTTGGGTGAATTTACCTTAGAATATAATACTTATGATTGGTTAAAGTGGGATTGGCAGGGCGATGGAACATAGCTTGATCCTCGTACTATTTTACAATTTGGACGCTTTAGAGGAAATGATCGGGTTATTTACTGGCGTGAAACACGCGAATAGTTGTAAACTAAGATAATAATTGAACAAAGCTTGTGTTTTGTGCTGCAAGTACATAGCATAAGGCTTTAATTATAAAAAATAATAACGACCAAATAATTGCCGCTTTTTGGGACTGGAATATATGCGAATTACTCCTTTATCTCTGTTAATTTCAGCTAGTTTGTTAGCTAGTAGTGCATTTGCACAAGACACAGCTACAGTAACTGGAATTGAGTCAGAGATTAGTGTTAAACAGACAGAATACGATAACTCGACAAGAATACTTGAAAAACATCTTAAAGAAGAAAGTCAGTTACAAAATCAACTAGAGCTACTTCGTTCTCGTTCTACAGAGCTAGATAAAGAAAAAAACCAAGCGCTCGATGCGATGAACGAAATGTACCGTCGTTTAATTGACGATCCCACTATTAATATTAGTGCGGCTCAATCACGCTATCAAAAAGCGGTGATTGATCATAAGCAAAACAAAGATGATATTTCTATGCAGTTGGCGGCAATTGCATCCCACCGTAAAGATATAGAGCAAATTCGTGTTGCTAAACATACGCTTTTAAATACTTTAGAGAGCTTAAAAGAGCAGTTAACTACAGCCAGAGTAGAGCGTTTACGTAACGAGTTTACACGTGAAGGCACGCTTGAAGTTAACCATACGATTAACTGTAAGCGAACAGAAACGCTAGCAGCGTGTGAGCAACGCGGTCAGCAAATGGGGCTGCAAAAAGCAACTAAACGCTTTGTTGATCAAATTTTTGCAAATCTAACAGAAGAGCGTATTGTTGAGCCAAAACGTAATTTGGCGGGCGCTCAAGTACAAATATTAAGTAGCCATGTAGTTAACAGTGCATTTAGCGGCCAAGGTAACTACAACGTTAACTTAAGCGTAACCATGCGCGGCGAAGTAAACAGTAGCCGTTTATGTAGCTTATTAAGCATTGATAACCGTTATTGTTCTGAGTACGGCACGCCACTTACTGCTGCTTATCAACCCGCGTATAACAATACATTTACTGATAGTCAGTTAACATTCAGTAATAGCGCGGATAATAGCAACACGGTGTCGGTTTCTCGTTTAGAAAAGCAGCCAGTACGTGATTATTCAGTTAAACCTGCATCGGTGAAAAAAGATTACCCTTCTATCCTTAATAAGAAGAAGGATCAATCAATAGAGCTAACATTACGATCAAACGTATACGACGATGAAGTGTTTATCGATGGTGTAAGCTTTGGCTCAACACGCTTGATCACACGTTTACCGTCGGGTATTCACAACATTGAAATACGTAAACTTGGCTATAAGCCTTATCAAGTTCGTGTTGATTTGAATAAAGCACAAACAATTAATGCAAATTTGGTAAAAAAGCCTAAGTCGATTGCTGCACCGACCTATACTCGAGAGCAACCAGAAGTAACAACACGCCAGGTTAGTGAAAACGTTAATGTATTAAATGCAAACGTTGAAACGCCGGTTGTCGTTATTCCTGCAGGCAAATTTAAAATGGGCGATATCAATGGCAATGGTTTAGCTAATGAACGTCCAGTAATTGAAAAAGTAATAGCAAATTCTTTCGCTATGCAAAGTAAAGAAGTAACCGTAGGTGCCTACGAAAAATTTGTAGCAAATACAGGTTATAAAACTCAAGCGGAAAAAAATAAAGGATGTGCGTATTATTTAAATGGCGAACCAGTATGGGAAGCAAATTTAAATTGGCGTAATCCTGGTTTTGAGCAAGGCAGTGACTTTCCTGCTGTATGTTTAACTTATAACGATGCAAAAGCTTACGCTGAGTGGTTATCGGGTCAAACAGGGCAGCAATTTCGTTTACCTAACGAAGTTGAGTGGGAATACGCAGCACGTGCAGGAACCGAAACAGAATACCCTTGGGGTAACGAAATTGGTAAAAACCTAGCTAACTGTGGTTGGTGTGGTAGTGAATGGTCAAATAGACGTGCATCACCAGTAGGTTCTTTTTCTCCAAATGCATTTGGATTATACGATACCGTAGGCAATGTATGGGAATGGACCGATAAAGAATCAGGTGAGTCTGATGTAGCAGTAAGAGGCGGAGCGTGGAACTTTGCACCAAGCCTTGCTCGTGCATCTACGCGTTTAATTTTAGCGCCTGATTTTAGATCTAACTACATTGGTTTTCGCTTAGTTCGCGAACGATAAACTCAATTAAGGAAGCTTTGCTTCCTTTTTTCACAAATTCACAAAGGCGCTGCGCTTTATATTGCTCATATAGTTGAGCATGTTAAAGTGAGGCAGCTAATATAAGAACGTATTTCAAAGGTCATCCAGCCTCATGTTTAAAAAACTCCGTGGTATTTTTTCTAACGATCTATCGATCGACTTGGGTACAGCCAATACCCTAATTTATGTAAAAGAAGAAGGTATTGTATTAAACGAACCTTCTGTTGTTGCTATTCGCCAAGAACGCGCTGGTGGACCTAAAAGTGTTGCATCTGTAGGTACAGAAGCAAAACAAATGCTAGGCCGTACACCGGGAAATATTAAAGCAATCCGTCCAATGAAAGACGGTGTAATTGCTGATTTTTATGTAACTGAAAAAATGTTACAACACTTCATTAAGCAAGTGCATAACAATAACTTTATGCGCCCAAGTCCGCGTGTACTAATTTGTGTACCGTGTGGTGCTACTCAAGTAGAAAAACGTGCAATACGTGAATCTGCAATGGGTGCTGGTGCTCGTGAAGTTTACTTAATTGAAGAACCAATGGCAGCAGCTATTGGCGCAGGTTTACCAGTATCAGAAGCAACAGGTTCTATGGTTGTTGATATTGGTGGTGGTACAACTGAAGTGGCTATTATTTCACTTAACGGTGTTGTTTACTCATCGTCTGTTCGTATTGGTGGCGATAAGTTTGACGAAGCTATTATTAATTATGTACGTCGTAACTTTGGTAGCTTAATTGGTGAAGCGACAGCTGAAAATATTAAGCATCAAATTGGCTCTGCGTTCAAAACTGATGAGCCAATCGAAATTGAAGTGCGTGGTCGTAACCTTGCCGAAGGTGTTCCGCGTTCATTCACGCTTAACTCACACGAAATCCTAGAAGCTTTACAAGAGCCGTTAATGGGTATTGTGAGTGCAGTAATGGTTGCGCTTGAGCAATCACCACCAGAGCTGGCATCAGATATCTCTGCGCACGGCATGGTACTTACTGGCGGTGGTGCATTGTTAAAAGATTTAGACCGTTTATTAATGGAAGAAACGGGTATTCCGGTTGTTGTAGCTGATGATCCACTTACGTGTGTTGCGCGTGGTGGTGGTAAAGCATTAGAAATGATCGATGTTCATGGTGGTGACGTTTTTAGTTACGACTAATGAAATTAATGTTTGGACGCACAGTCTCTTTGCAACTGCGACTTTTTGTCGCAGTGCTTTTGAGTATCGTACTCATAGTTGGAGACAGATATACGCAAGGTGGTACCGTTGTTCGTACCAGCCTTAATACTCTAGTTAGCCCACTAATCTATGTTGCTAATTTACCCTACGAATTATTTAGCTTAAGTGCTAAAAGCCTGCATACGCGGGATCAACTTCTTACTGAAAACGAAGCGCTGAAAAAAAAGCAAATGCTACAAAGCGAGCAACTTCAGCAGTATCAATTTCTAGCCAGAGAAAATCAAAAACTGCGTGCCTTATTAGGCTCATCTGCAAAGCAATCAAATCGTAAAATAATTGCTCAGGTACTCTCTGTACATTCAAACCCGTATAGTCATCAGGTTGTTATTAACCGTGGTACAACTGACGGGCTTAGTGAAGGCCAAGCTGTAATTGATGAAATGGGTGTAGTAGGGCAGCTTACAAAGGTTGGTTCAACAACTTCACGCGTGCTACTAATGACCGACACCACACATGCCACACCTGTGCGTATACTTCGTAACGATGTACGAACGGTTGTTGAAGGCATAGGTAAAATTAACGTCGTTAAGCTCTCTCACGTTCCACACAGTTTAGATGTGCGAATTGGCGATGTACTTGTTACATCGGGTTTAGGGGGGACATTTCCTGAAGGATACCCGGTGGCAGTAGTAACCGAAATAAATCGTGATGAAGGGCGACCGTTTGCACAAGTTTTTGCAGAACCTATTGCGCAACTAGATCGCATTCGTTTGCTGGTTATTTTATGGCGTAATCAACAGGAGCAAATCAGCGATGATTAACCGTTATTCATTGTTAATTGCGCTAAGCATCTTTTTTGCGTTAATAATGGCACTAATGCCACTTCCATTTTCGTTTGAGCCATTTAGACCTGACTGGGTTTTACTTGTACTTATGTATTGGTCACTTGCAGTACCGCATCGTTTAAATATTGGTACTGCTTGGGTTGTTGGTTTATTAATCGATTTAGCGTCTGGCTCACCGCTGGGCGTGAACTCGCTTACATTCTCGGTATGTATTTTTGTAACCGCGAGCAACTTTCAAAAAATTCGTAACTTTTCGCTTTGGCAACAAAGCCTACTAATTGGTTTATTTTTAACGCTGTATCACTTAATGCAGTTTTGGCTAAATCACTTTTTGTTAGGGGTTTATTTTAATCCACAGTACTTATGGCCAGTAGCAACCGGAATGGTTAGCTGGTTTTGGGTCTTTTTACTACTTCGTAAATATCGCAGACATTTTAGGATCAGGTAATGACTACCGCAGTATATTTGGCATCAGCCTCTCCCCGTCGTAAAGAGTTATTAAGCCAATTAGGTGTCGAATTTACACAGTTTAGTGTTGATGCAGATGAAAGCCCACTTCCAAACGAGCAACCTAGAGCACTTGTTGAGCGTTTAGCGCGCTTGAAAGCCCAAAGCGGTGTAGAGCTTGGATATACCGATCGCCCTGTACTTGGTAGTGATACCGTGGTTGTTATAGACAACGAGTCATTGGGTAAACCTCGCGATAAAAACGATTTTACACACACGTTAAAACGCCTATCGGGTAACACGCATCAAGTTCTTACCGCAGTTGCATTTGCGACGCAAAATGATGTGCTTAGCTGTGTTGTAAGCACAGATGTTACTTTTAAAACCTTAACAGATGAAGAAATTAATGCTTATTGGGAGTCAGGTGAGCCACAAGATAAAGCCGGTGGCTACGGTATCCAAGGTTTAGGCGGCCGCTTTGTAACACACATTGCGGGTAGCTATTTTTCTGTTGTAGGCTTACCTTTATATGAAACCGAACAATTATTAAAAACATTCTTAAGAAGGTAACATGAGTACAGAATTACTGATCAATGTCACACCGAGCGAAAGCCGTGTTGCCCTAATAGAAAACGGTGTACTGCAAGAAATACAGCTAGAGCGAATCGGTAATCTAGGTATTGTAGGCAATATTTACTTAGGAAAAATAAGCCGTGTACTTCCGGGTATGCAGGCTGCTTTTGTTGATATCGGCCTTGAAAAAGCTGCATTTTTGCATGCATCCGATATTGTAAATAGTGCCTCTATTGTTGAAGGCGTAGACGACGTACCAATAAAAAAAGTACAAGATATTAGAGAGTTAGTTCGTCAAGGCCAGTACATTATGGTGCAAGTGGTAAAAGATCCGCTAGGCACTAAAGGCGCAAGACTTACCACTGATATTACTATTCCTTCTCGTTATTTAGTGTTTATGCCAGATGCGACCCACGTAGGGGTTAGTCAGCGTATTGAAACTGAAGAAGAGCGCTCGCGCCTTAAAAAAATAGTCGCAGAATATGGCGATGAAAATGGCAGTTTTATTGTTCGCACAGCAGCCGAAGGCGCTAGCGAAGCAGAATTACGACACGATGCCGGTTTTTTAAGAAAACTATGGGAAAAAATTACAGCTCGTCGCAAAAAAACCAGTAAAGCCAGTATTCTACATGAAGACTTAACGCTTGCCTTTAGAACCCTACGTGACTACGTAGGCGAAGATATGGAGCGCATTCGCGTTGACTCTAAACTTACTCATGAAGAGCTAAAGTTATTTACTGAAGAGTTTGTTCCACAGCTTTCTCAAGTGCTTGAATACTACCCAGGCGAGCGGCCTATATTTGACTTGTTTGACGTTGAAAACGAAATTCAAAAAGCACTACACCGTAAAGTTACGCTAAAATCGGGTGGTTATATAATTATTGACCAAACAGAAGCAATGACGACTGTTGATGTTAATACTGGCGCATTTGTAGGGCATCGTAATTTAGAAGAAACCATTTTTAATACCAACGTAGAAGCAACCTCTGCAATTGCCCGCCAGCTCAGGCTGCGTAACTTAGGCGGTATTATCATTATCGACTTTATCGATATGGTAAGTGAAGATCATAAGCGACGGGTGCTTCATTCACTTGAAGCAGCCCTTGCAAAAGATCGCACTAAAACGAATATTAATGGGCTTTCAGCGCTTGGGCTTGTTGAAATGACTCGTAAACGTACACGCGAAAGCTTAGAGCATATTTTATGTGATGTATGCCCTGCGTGTTCTGGTCGTGGTTCGCAAAAAACAGTTGAAACGGTTTGCTACGAAATACTACGTGAAATAGTGCGTGTTAACCGAGCATACGCTGCCGATAAGTTTATGGTATATGCAGCGCCTGCTGTGAGCGAAGCCCTACTAAACGATGAGTATCATAACCTTGCCGAGCTTGAACTATTTATTGGTAAGCAAGTCAATATTCAAACAGAGAGCTTATACAGCCAAGAACAGTTTGATGTGGTAATGATGTAATGAAAGCAAAAGCGGTCTGTTTTTTTTGTTTTAGAAAGTTATGGCAGACCTGCGCCATAATTTTGGTATTACTGGCCGTTATTGTTTCAATTTTAAAATATACCCTCCCGTATGCAAACGAGTACAAAGGTGACATAGAAAGCTATTTACACGAAAAGTTTGAAATAAGCTTATCTATCGGTGAAATATCAGCTAGTTGGCAGGGCAGTGGTCCTGCATTAGTACTAGAGAATTTATCGTTTAAAGATAACGAAACCGCGCCAATATCACTCACCATTGCTAAAACCAGCTTAGAGCTAAACTTATGGGAAAGCTTAAAAGCACTGCAACTTAGATCTAATTATTTTGTTATTAATGGGTTTCATACCAGTGTAAATATCACCAACTTATTTAAAACCGCTGACAACGACGAAGTCTCTTTTGAGCAAAAAGAGCTAATAGAAGAACTGTTTTTGGGTAAAACGGGTCATTTTGCAATAGAAAATTCCAGTATTAACTTTGTTCTAGAAGATGGTAAAGAACGTAAGTTACTTCTCAAAAATATTGTTTGGCAAAATGAAGATGAGCAGCATCTTGGTAGTGGGAGCTTAGCACTGCCGGGTATTTCGGTTGGTGACTTTGATGCGCGCATTGCACTTACTGGCGATACCCTAGAGCAAGTTGCGGGCGACATTTATGTGCAGGCTAATAAGGTCGATGTATCTAACTGGTTAGCACAATATATAAATACGCAAAAGCAACAACTGCATAGCGATATTAATTTACAAGCGTGGCTAAAACTAGATAAAGGCCTTGTAAGCGATATAAAAATGCAGTGGCTACCAAGCTTTGTGCGTTGGCAGCGAGAAGAGCAAAGCCAACAAGTCAGCCTGAGTGAAGGTGGATTCCATTTATATCCAGAACAAAATAGCTGGCACTTAAAAAGCACCGGTTTAACATTTAATAGTAACGATAAAGCATGGCCAAGTTTAGAGTTTGAAGCTCAACTAGGGTCGCAAAATAAAGTGTGGCTCCATCAAGTTGATTTTGAATTACTGAGTAACCTAGCTGGGCTAAGTAATTTTAATGCACTTGAACCATTTTTAGAGCGCCAACCTAGCGGGCAAATAGATCAAGCTTATTTAAATTTTTCTAATGCACAGCAATGGCAATTATGGTTTGAGGCTGACAATATTGGTTGGCAAGAATTAAGGTCGGTACCTGCAGCACAAGGACTTAGAGTAAGTGGTTTACTTAATCAAAGTAGTGGTCGAATAAATTTATTTGGTGAAAACGGCACATTAGTTACAGGCGAAAGCTTTAGTAACGACATAAATTATAATCAGCTAAATGTAGAGCTAGATTTAGCTAAGCGAGATGATGGCTGGCATATAAGTAGTGACAATATATGGTTTGATAATGATGAAGTCACTCTTGCTGCAGAATTACAAATTAGTCTAACAGATGATCCTCGATTAGATCTTTACGCTGAAGCCTTCGCCCCAGAGGCCAAAATTGCAGGTCATTATTTCCCATTAAAAGCAATGAGCCCTGAGCTCGTTAGCTATTTAAATGGTGCAATTAAAGGCGGAGAAGTATCTAAAGCACAAGTCTTATTTGCAGGGCCTTTGTCTGGTTTCCCATTTACTGATGGTAGTGGTCAGTTTGATGTATTAGCACAAATAGACAATGCAACCTATGAGTTTGACCCTGATTGGCCAGCGGTCACTAATGCTGATGTACAGCTACATTTTGCTAATGAGCGAATGGACATATATAGCCAGCAAGGCAAGTTGGTTAATTTAGATATTGGTAATAGTGTACAGGTGAGCATTGCAGATTTAATGAATGCAGATGAACTTATTGTGCAAATTGATAAAAAAGCACAAATGAAAAAGTTACATGACTTTTTCGCAGCGACACCTATTGCCAAACCTCTTGCTGAAATTTTTAAAGTTGTACAGGGCAAAGGCGAAGCCGATGCCAGTATTGAGCTTTTAGTAGGCTCTAAGTTTAAAGGCGGAGCCAGTGTTAGCGGCAAAGTTAATTTAAATGACTTGCCAGTATTTATAGCAACGCCAGGTATTGAGCTTAAAAACTTAACTGGCGAGCTTAATTTTAAAAACGACAACATCACACTTAAAAATGCGACTGCGAAGTGGTTGGGCATGCCGCTAAATATTAATTACAGCAGCAAAAGTGATGCTAAAAATTACCAAGCAAACATAGATATAAACGCCAAAATTGACGCCGATACATTAATTGACAGTGGACAAGGTATATTAAAAAATTATTTAAGCGGGCAAAGCGATGTTGATATTGGTTTAGTACTTAATTTTACCGAACAAGGCTTTAATTACCGTGCACAGGTAAACTCAGAACTACTTGGCTTAACGAGTAACTTACCCGCACCTTATAATAAAAATAGCGAACAAATGTGGGCGCTTGATGCAGTAGTTCAAGGTGATGATATTTCTAATCTCATTACAGCAAACGCTAATCAACAGTTTTACTTTAATGCTATTTTAGAAAATGGAAAATCACAGTTTAGTAATGTCCATTTTGTGCTCGGAAAACAAGACTTAGGATTAAACCAAAAAGACTTAAGCGTAAATATAAATCTTGAGCAGAGTGAATTAGTGCCTTGGTTTGATCTGATAGATCAAATAATTAAAGCAGGTAAATCAAACCCAGATAAAAAATCAAAAGGGATTATGCCACCGCTTAATGAGGTGGTCGCAAATATAGGTATGCTTGATGCGAGTAACATCATCTTTAATGATTTTGAAATGCGTTTAGCACCATCAAAAGACGATTTATACCTAAAGCTAAATGCTAAAGAACTTAGAGCGGGCGTTTTTATTCCTACATCACAACCGAGCATGCCTATACGAATTAATGCCGATTACTTAAGGCTTAATTTTGCACAGCCTAGCGAACAATTAATTGAAATAACAGATGTACTTCCTGAGGAAGACTTGAGCTGGCTTACCAAAATACCTGCCATTGAGTTTGAATGTAGTGACTGCAAAATTGATCGCTATCAGCTTGATAAAGTGAGTGCGTCATTATTAGGTGATGGCGAGCGCTTATCGATATCAGAACTTGTAATCGATAAAGGAGATCATGTATTGCGCACTAAAGGGCTATGGCAAAATGGCTTAACAACGCTAAGTGGTGAGCTTAAAAGTGATGATATAGGCGCGTTGTTTGGCGAGTTTGATATTACCTCTGCAATTAAGGATTCTAAAGCTGATCTAAATTATGATCTTACTTGGCAAGCTGCACCTTATGACTTTGATGTGAAAACTTTAAGTGGTGAAGTTACTTGGGATTTAGGGGAAGGTCACTTAACTGAAATCAGTGATGGTGGTGCACGCGTATTTTCGCTGTTGAGCCTTGATTCACTCGTACGTAAACTGAAACTTGATTTTAGAGATGTATTTTCAAAGGGCTTTTTTTATAACAGCATGCAAGGCTCTATGCAGTTAGAAAACGGTATCGCTTACACTAAAGATACTAAAATGGATGGTGTGCCTGCCGATTTAACTATTAAAGGCTACGCAAATTTAAATACGCTAGATATAGATTACGACCTTGCTGTAGCGCCACAAGTAACCTCAAGCATTCCGGTTATAGTGGCATGGATGGTTAATCCAGTAACAGGGCTTGCTGCTTTAGCACTTGATAAAGTTATTCATTCTGCGCGCGTCATCTCAGAGATCAATTTTAAAGTAACGGGTAAAATGAACGATCCTATTGTTCAAGAACTCGACAGAAAAAGTCGTGAAGTTACACTACCTCAAGCTGCGCAAAATCAGCCACAAGCATCAGTCGATTTAAAACTTAAAGATGCACAAGTAACAGTAACGCAATGAACAAAACAGCAAGCATAAGCACACCCACAATAGTTGCCCTACAAATGTGTTCAGGGCTAAACCCTGATGACAACATAGCAAGCTTAAAGCGCGCACTTAAAACTCTGCCAGCAACAAGACCATTACTTGTTTGCTTGCCAGAAGCTTTTTTAGTGTTTAGTAAAAGTGGTAACGATACGTTACGTGTTGCTAAGCAAGTTGATCAATACAAATTACAACTTAGTGAATTGTGCCAACACCATAATATTTGGTTAAATGCAGGCACAATGCCTGAGCCATTTAACGAACATAAGTATTACGCAGCATCGCACTTATATAATAATCAAGGCGAGCTGGTTGCAACGTATAACAAAATACATTTATTTGATGTAACCGTTGATGATAAAACAGGTAGCTATCGAGAGTCAGATTTTACCCAAGCAGGTCGCGATGTAGTGGTTGTTGATTCTCCCTTTGGTAAAATTGGCTTAACAGTATGTTATGATCTGCGCTTTAGTGGCTTATTTAACGAACTAGTACGCCAAGGCGCCGATATTATTTTAGTACCCAGTGCATTTACAGTCCCTACAGGGCAAGCGCATTGGCAACCGCTATTAGCAGCTCGCGCAATAGAAACACAATGTTATGTAGTTGCAGCTGCTCAGTACGGTACACATGAAAATGGCCGACAAACATATGGCCACAGTATTATTATTTCACCTTGGGGCAATACCCTGAGTGAATTGCCAACAGGCACCGGTTTTATAAGCTGCAACGCAGATTTAGACCAGTTACAAAAAATTAGACGAGATATGCCCGTGCAGTCTCATCAACGATTTAGAGAGCATTTATTATGAATTCGGTTGAACAGCATTTACTACAAGACAGCCAGCTAAATAGAGAAGAGCTCGAAAAAACGCTCGCTTACATACATCAGCATAAAGTGGATTACGCCGATTTATATTTTCAATCAAGCCACCACGAATCATGGGTGCTTGAAGACGGCTTAGTTAAAGAAGGCTCTTATAACGTTGAACGTGGCGTTGGTGTACGTGCTGTAAGCGGCGAAAAAACAGGTTTTTCTTACTCTGATGCAATAAATCTTGAAGCACTTAATAAAGCGGCTACAGCGGCTCGTAGCATCGCAGATGCTGGCGAAGATAGAGCGATTAAAGTATTTAGTGATGTTAAAGCTAAAGAGCAGTTTGCAGCACATCAGCCAATTTCGAGTATGAGCGATACCGACAAGGTGAGTTTATTACGCGAACTTGAAAACTATATTCGTGAACTAGCACCCGATGCAGAGCAAGTAATTAGTTCAATGTCGGCGGTATACGAAGAAGTATTAATCGCAGCAAGTGATGGTACGTTTGCCACCGATATTCGCCCGCTTATTCGTTTAAACTGCTCAGTGCTGCTTGAAAAAAATGGTCGCCGTGAACGCGGTGGCGCAGGTGGTGGTGCACGTTTAGATTATGGTTACTTTAAAGAGCTTGTTGATGGTAAACCACGTTGGATGGAATTTGCTGAAGAAGCTGTACGCCAAGCTAAAGTAAACCTTGAAGCTATTGATGCACCTGCAGGCACGATGGAAGTTGTACTTGGTAATGGTTGGCCTGGCGTGCTTTTACACGAAGCAGTAGGGCATGGACTTGAAGGCGACTTTAACCGCAAAGGCGCGTCTGCGTTTAGTGGTAAAGTGGGCCAAAAAGTAGCATCTGAGCTGTGTACGGTTGTTGATGATGGCACCATGGCTGATCGCCGTGGGTCACTTAATGTTGATGATGAAGGCACACCAGCCGCTTACAACGTACTTATCGAAAACGGTATTTTAAAAGGCTATATGCAAGATAAGCTAAACGCGCGTTTAATGGGTGTAAATCCTACCGGTAACGCACGACGTGAGTCGTATGCACATTTACCAATGCCTCGCATGACTAACACCTACATGTTAGGTGGTGAGCACAGCCAAGCCGATATTATAAGCTCAGTTAAAAAAGGGGTATTCGCGCCTAACTTTGGCGGCGGACAAGTTGATATAACCTCAGGTAAGTTTGTATTTAGCGCATCAGAAGCGTATTTAATCGAAAATGGTAAAATTACCCAACCAATTAAAGGCGCAACGCTTATTGGTAATGGACCAGAAGTAATGCAGCAAATATCTATGGTTGGTAACGACTTAGCACTTGATAAAGGTGTTGGTGTTTGTGGTAAAGATGGTCAAAGCGTACCGGTAGGCGTAGGCCAACCAAGCCTTAAAATTGATCAGTTAACGGTCGGTGGTACAGCTTAAATATTACTCAAGCGCGAAGTGAATTCGCACCTACGTGCTTGATGTTTATTGTAGGTGAGGTTTTACACCTCGCTTTTTAAATACAGACTTAGAAATAGAGCGCGAAATAAATTCGCACCTACGATTTGTATTTTTACTTTGTGTAGGCGAGGTTTATGCCTCTCCTTCACCTTCTTTATTTTTTTCAGCCTCTTTGTACCATAACGCAAAAAAGCACTCTGTTAATTTGTGCTCTATCTCAAGCGCTTTTTCTGTCGGGCAAAACAAGGTAAAGCTTGCTTTAAATTCACCTAAATCGGTTGTACCAAAGTGAATTACTGGTTCTGGGCCAGATATTTTTGCATCAAGTTTACGCTCAATCATCGAATTATAACGGCTTGCTACTTCTTGAAACTCTTCGCAGTACAGCTTAGCTTGCTCAGTGAGTGTGTCGTGAATAGGGTAAGGGTTAAAGCTCTCTCTTCGGACAATAATAAAATGATGTGTAACAAAGCGTTTTACAAAGTTTAAGTTTTTAATAGAGCTGGTAATCAGCTTATTATTAGGTATGTATATGGTTTTTCTAGAAAATTGATAAGTATGTATATCAATTTCATGCATGGTTGTTTTTATCCAATCCGTTTCAGCTACTTCACCAAAGTAATCACCTACTTGTATCCAATCACCCACTCTAAACGGGCGAGTTGTTACGAGGTAAAAAAAGCCTATTACACACTGAATAAACTCACGCGTTGCAAGTACAATCGCCACGGCAAAAGCAGCAATAGAAAGTGCAAAGTTTTGAATTTCAGTAGACCACACAAATAGCAGCGATATCATCATTACAAAATTAATAAAGTGCTTAATATTGTGTGCGATGTAACGGATGTCTTTTTCTTTTTTTTCTGCGCGACTTTTAGCTAGCTTATCAACAAGCACTTTTAGTACAAATGCAATTGTGATCATTACAATTGAAAGAAGAAACGGATGCAGCAATATATCTTTAGTCATGGTATCCAATTAAACGTGAGTTGATAAAAACAGGCTCAGTATATTGATTTATTAAACCAATTAGCAAATTTAGTGTAAAAAAGTAACCAATAAAAAATGTAGCTACGTTATTGAGTTACTTGCTCAGTGCAATGCTTGTGATTTTTAGCCATTCTTTTTCGGCATATGAGTACAAGCTCAATGGCTGAAATAAAAATCAAAGTATAGCCAAGCGTTTCTATACCTTCCTCAACAATGTTTTTTACCGCACGTACATAGTCATCACCCATTACTGAATGCCAAAATGCGCCTTTGCCCATCATTCGCGAAAATGCGAGTAAAGTAACCATGCCTGATAAGCAAATTCCATAACTAGGAGTGAGGCTATAGGCTTTTAAAGCGTTAAAAATACTTCCTCTGTTTGTTATTAAATAAACAAACACGCCAGCTAAAATTGAATAGACGATACTTTGCCAAGCGCCATCAAAAAAGTATAAGTCGAGGTAGGTATCAAACTCTCTTACAAACATCATTGCCGATAATGCAGCTAGTAATACAGCCGGTATTTTGAGTTGAAAGTTAATTCGCGAAGCGTAAAAAAATAAAATACAGCTTAAAAAAGTTAAAACATCTTGCATATGTTCGGTAAGAGTTTCTTCACTGTAAAGTGCATCCTGTTTTAATTCAAACCCTTCAAGTTGAATTAAATGAGCAACACCCGCTAGGCATAATAAATAAAAGATCGCAGTAAAAACATAAATAACCAAGAGAAACTATAAATGCGCGGGATTCTAATCGTTAAAATGTTTTAAAGCCAAAACAAAATTTAAACTTTTAATCTTTTTATCGGTCTAAAATTTTTGCTGTTAAAATAATGGCTTAGTTGTTTTTTTAATGTTGAATAGATGTTTGTAATGTGACGTTTTAACTGGTTTGTTGTGCAAAATATAACAAACATTAAAAAGCCCTTACTAATTACTTAGCAAGGGCTTTTTATAATTAAGAACTTAGAGTTTAGCGCCTAGCGCATCGTTACAAATTCTTCCGAGCCAGTCGGGTGAATAGCAACAACGGCATCAAAATCAGCTTTAGTTGCGCCCATTTTCATGGCAACTGCAAAACCTTGAATCATTTCATCAACCGCAAAACCAATCCCATGTAGGCCAACTACTTTTTCGTCTGGGCCGGCACATACAAGTTTCATTTTACAAGGCTGGCGATGTTTAGTTACCGCTGTGTACATAGCCGTAAAACCAGATTGATAAATTTTAACGTTTTCTTCGCCATACTGAGAAATAGCTTCTTGCTCAGTTAAACCAATAGTACCAATCGGTGGATGACTAAATACAACAGTAGGAACTAGGCTGTAATCCATTTTTAAATCATCAGGTAGTTCTTTATTAAATAAACGCTCTGATAAAGTACGCCCTGCTTTAACTGCTACAGGTGTAAGTTCAATACCGTTTTCGATAATATCACCAACAGCATAAACGTTTTTAGCTGTGGTATTTTGAAACTCATCAACTTTTACAAAACCACTGCTGTTTACTTCTACGCCAGCTGCAGCAACGTTAATAGCATTGGTTGTTGGCTCGCGGCCAATAGCCCAAATAACTTGATCAACGTTGTGAGTTTTGCCGTTATCTAAATGAAGCGTTACTGAGCCATCGTCTTCTTTAACTAATTTATGGGGTACAGACTCTGTATGAAGAGTAGGGCCTTCAGCAGCCATAACATCAACAAGCGTATCTACAATGTACGGGTCAAAGTTACGAAGCGGAGAATGCTTACGAACAAATAAATGCGTCTCAGTACCTAAACCATGTAATACACCAGCAAGTTCTACAGCTATATAACCTGCGCCTATTACTGCAACGCGTTTAGGTTGCTCTTTTAATTCAAAAAAGCCATTAGAATCGATACCGTGCTCAGCACCTTCAATATGCGGAATGCTTGGGCGCCCACCTACTGCAATTAATATGTGATCGGCTGTGTAATGCTCGCCGTTTACTTCAACTGTTTTATTATCGACAAATTTAGCAAAGCCTTTAATTACAGTAACGCCATTGCTAGCAAGGCCACTGTCATAACCTTTATGAATTCGGCCTATGTAGGCTTCGCGGCTTTCTACTAACTTGCTCCAATCAAAGCCTTTAACTTCAACATTAAAGCCGTAATCTGGGGCGTATAAATTAATAGCTTCGGCAACCTGAGCACCGTGCCACATTACTTTTTTAGGTACGCAGCCTACGTTTACACACGTGCCGCCCATGTGTTTTGCTTCTATAAGTGCTACTTTAGCGCCACGCATTGCCGCTCTATTTGCAGAGGCAATACCACCACTGCCACCACCGATTGCAATATAATCAAAGTGTTGTGTCATTTTATGTCCTTAGGCGTTGAGTTTTATGCGCATTAGCATAACATTAAGTTTTAAAAATAAAGAGTGTTTAGGTGACCTATGTTTAGTAAAAAAACATTCGAATTTCTTGCTCAGCTTGATCAAAACAATAATAGAGACTGGTTTAACGACCATAAATCACAGTATGAGGAATACGTAAGAGAGCCCGCTTTAGATTTCATTAGGCAAATGCAAGCACCACTTGCTGAGGTTTCTAGCCATTTTGTCGCATCAGATAAAAAAGTGGGCGGTAGTTTAATGAGAATCCATAAGGATGCGCGTTTTAGTAAAGATAAAACCCCATATAAAATTAATGTAGGGATTCAATTTCGCCATTTTATGGGAAAAAACGTACACGCCCCGGGTTTTTATTTTCACTTAGCAAATGACGAATGCTTTATAGGTGCTGGTATTTGGCGACCAGAATCAAAGGCGCTTAACGCAATTAGAACCTGCATAGATGAAAACCCAAATAGCTATAAAAAAGCAATTTATAATGAGCAATTTAAATCTATTTTTGAAATGTCAGGAGAGTCGCTAAAACGCCCACCAAGAGGTTTTGAAAAAGAGCACCCATTAATAAATGAGCTCAAGCGAAAAGACTTTATAGCTATTAGCCCGCTGACTCAAAAGCAAGTATGTAGCAATAATTTAGTTGATACGGTACTAGAGCGTTATAAAGTGGCCGACTCATTAATGGGTTATTTGTGTTTTTCTCTGGAGCAACCTTATTAAAATTAAACAACTTAAAAGCGGCTGAGTTGTTTTTTTACTTTTAGACCCAATTTAAAACGTAATGCATTAACGCAAAGAGAGTATTTATGAGCAACCCACTAATTGGCCTTGAAGGCTTACCACCATTTTCAAAAATAAAGCCTGAGTATGTAGTACCCGCACTAAAAGACGGTATTGAGCTTTGTCGTAAAGCCATTGATGACGTGTTAGCTAAAGGTTCGTACACGTGGGATGACTTAGTATTACCCCTTGAAGAAGCTGACGATAAATTATCGCGCATGTTTTCCCCTGTATCGCATTTAAATTCAGTAATGAATAACGACGAATTACGTGAAGCTTACGAGCAGTGCTTACCGTTAATATCTGAATATTCAACATTTGTAGGTCAGCATCAAGGTTTATACAACGCGTATAATACGCTTTATAACAGCGACGAATTTAAAACGCTGACTACAGCACAGCAAAAAACAATTACTAATGCGCTGCGTGATTTTAAATTATCGGGTATTGCTTTAGCGCCAGAACAACAAAAACGCTACGGCGAAATAAGCGCACGCTTATCTGAGCTTGCCTCAAAATTTGGCAACAATGTAATGGATGCGACTTTAGCGTGGCACAAGCATATTACTGATGAGAGCGACTTAGCTGGCTTGCCAGAATCAGCTCTTGCACTTGCAGCCGATACCGCAAAAAGTAAAGAATTAGATGGCTGGTTATTTACACTCGATTTTCCATCATATTTACCCATAATGGCTTACGCAGATAACCGCGAACTACGCAGGGAAACCTACACTGCGTTTTCTACGCGCGCATCAGATCAAGGCCCTAACGCCGGTGAGTTTGATAACTCAGATATTATGAGAGAGGAGCTTGCGCTTCGTCATGAACTTGCACAGTTACTAGGATTCAACAGCTACGCTGAAAAGTCACTGGCAACTAAAATGGCCGAAACACCGGCGCAAGTATTCTCGTTTTTAGAAGATTTAGCGGCTAAATCAAAACCACAAGCAGAGCAAGAAGTGGCAGAGTTAAAAGCCTATGCTGAGCAAAAACATGGTATTTCTGAATTACAGGCATGGGATTTTGGTTACTACAGCGAAAAACTTAAGCAAGAAAAATACGCTATTTCAGATGAAGTACTGCGTCCTTACTTCCCAGCAAATAAAGTATTAAGTGGCTTATTCGAAACCGTTAACCGCTTATTTGGTATTAGCGTAAAAGAAGTTACTGACTTTGATACTTATCACAAAGATGTACGTTTTTTTGAAATTGTAGATAGTAGCAATACTCTACGCGGACGTTTTTATCTCGATTTATATGCACGCGACCGTAAACGCGGCGGGGCGTGGATGGACGACTGTATGGGTCGTAAAGTACGTGCTAACGGCGAACTACAAACTCCAGTGGCTTATTTAGTGTGTAACTTTAATAAAGCGGTTGGCGATAAACCTGCATTGTTTACTCATGACGAGGTGACAACCTTATTCCACGAGTTTGGTCATGGTATTCACCATATGCTTACACAAGTTGATGCTGCTCCTGTTGCGGGTATTAATGGTGTAGCGTGGGATGCGGTAGAGCTTCCTAGTCAGTTTTTAGAAAACTGGTGTTATGAAGAAGAAGCATTGAGCTTTATTTCAGGCCATTATGAAACGGGCGAGCCGTTACCTAAAGAGCTACTTGATAAGCTACTAGCGGCTAAAAACTATAACTCAGGCATGCAAATGCTACGTCAAATTGAGTTCTCGTTATTCGACTTTAAAATCCACAATGATTATAAAGCGGGTGAAGAGTGTCAAATTCAAGCCGTACTAAACGACGTGCGCAGCCGTACCTCAGTCGTTAATCCACCTGAATTTAACCGTTTTCAGCATGGCTTTAGCCACATTTTTGCAGGTGGTTATAGTGCAGGTTACTACTCGTATAAATGGGCTGAAGTACTTTCTGCTGATGCATTTTCTAAATTTGAAGAAGAAGGTATTTTTAACGCTGAAACAGGGCAAGCCTTCATGCAAAATATTTTAGAAAAAGGCGGCAGTGAAGAGCCAATGGAATTATTTAAAAAGTTCCGTGGTCGTGAGCCAAATGTCGACGCGTTACTACGCCATAGCGGTATTGCTGTTTAAAAATTAATATTTAGCACAAACCAAATTAAAGCGCCTTAATGGCGCTTTTTTATTATTTTAAAATTATTATCTAATAATTTTTAGTAATTTCATCCTACCGTACTATGCTTTTAGCACACCTAATAAAATGGACTAAGGCATGGCAAAGTTGGTATTGGCAATTGATGACGACAAGTATGTTCATCATATAATTGAAGAGTCTTTAGCAGGGTTTTGTAAAATAATTCATGCAAAAGATGGCGATGAAGGATTAAGGCTAACCAATAAATACAACCCAGATATTATTTTACTCGATATTGAAATGCCAGGTATGTCAGGTTATGACGTATGTAAAACAATAAAGCAAAGTCAAAATACTCAGGATATTCCCGTTATGTTTCTCTCATCTAAAATAGAGCTAAGCGATCGGGTAAAAGGTTATAGCGTCGGCGCATCTGATTACATCACTAAACCCTTTAACGCAGAAGAGTTAATAGCGCGTATAAAAGTGCTTTACGAATATAGGCAAAAATGTGCAAAGCTAAAACTGGATATAGCAAAAGCGAATAAAACAGCGGAAATAGCGATGACAGAGTCAGGCGATATGGGGCGTATAATGCGCTACGTTGGACAAAGTTATCACGCTAATAACTTTCAATCGTTGAGTGAATACTTTTTTACCTTTTTTGCTCCTTTAAATTTAGATGTTGTGGTGGTGTTTTGGTATCAAGGAAAAGGTATTTTTTACAGCCAGCAAAGTGGTGTTTGCCCGTTAGAACAAGAGCTGCTTGAGCAACATCGAAATGCTCAACGATTTGTTGATATTGGTAGCAGCACTATCATTAATTATCCCAAAGTGTCCCTTTTGATAAAAAATATGCCAGTTGATAACGATGCTTTGTATGGGCGCTACAAAGATCTGTTCCCGCATATATTAGAAGTAACCAACGAGAAGGTTGTTACCATGGAAAGAAGCGAAAGCAGTTATGAGCAGGCAGCTCAAATAAGTACAGCCCTTCAAGATATTGTTAAGCAGTTAACTACTCAAAATGTAGAGCAAAACAAAAGTACTAAAGAGTTTATAGAGCAGCTACATGAACTTGACTGCGCTATTAAGCTACAACAAACACAAGCAAATCCTGCGGATCTCACTTTATATATATCTCAATTGGATCAAACAATGCAGTTATTTGTATCGGCTAATAGTGATTTAGCCTTTATCAAATATCAGCTTAAACAAGTTGCCGAAAGCCGCAATGAACTTATATCTAATTTACGTACTAAAGCGGAAGCCGCAAAGGTCAATACGAATCATCATAGTGATATAGAGCTATTTTAGTGCTTTAAAGTAAAGCGGTTGATATACTACAGGCGTATTTTATCGTCGGAGTTTATTGTGGTTATTCAGTGTGCTTTTAAAGAGTTACGCCCTTATTTAAATGAATTAGAAACACGCTTTGGTTTAGCCCAATGGGCGCAAAATTGCAGTGGCTTTAGCTTACATTACGATGATAAAGGGTTAAGTCTATTTAAAACCGACGAGCCTAAACTGGGTGCAATTAACGTTGATTTTGTAACCGGTGCTGCCGCCCATAGGCGTAAGTTTGGCGGTGGTAAAGGGCAAGCAATTGCCAAAGCGGTGGGTTTAAATAAAGGCGCAACGCCTGTTGTACTTGATGCTACCGCTGGTTTAGGGCGAGATGGTTTTGTACTTGCCTCGCTAGGGTGCAAAGTTATATTACATGAACGTCACCCGGTTGTAGCTGCACTTTTATACGATGGTTTAAAGCGAGCCTATAGCGATATTGAAATTGGTGTGTGGATGAAAGAAAACATGAGCCTAATATTTGGCTCAAGTCATACTTTGCTCTCTCAATGCGAAAGCATGCCTGATGTTGTTTATTTAGATCCCATGTTCCCGCATCGCGAAAAATCTGCATTAGTTAAAAAAGAAATGCGCGTATTCCAAGAGCTTGTTGGTGCAGACAACGACGCTGACAACCTACTTGATTTTGCCTATCCACTTGCCAGTAAGCGTGTCGTTGTAAAACGCCCCGATTATGCGCCATTCTTAAACGAAAAAACCCCAAGTATGCAAATTAAAACCAAAAAGAACCGTTTTGATGTTTATGTAAAGGCGGCAATGGTTTAAACATCAAAACAAATTGGTGGTATAGATATATACCTTGCTTGCAGCGACACTTATGTCGCTGAAACCATAGTTTGCTTGCAGCGACAACTTATGTCGCTGAAACCATACTTTATTTGCAGCGACAACTTATCCATGTAAGAATCGTTATATTGGGTTTGATCATAGGATCTAGCCTTTTGAATCTAGGATCTTATTACATTTTCATGTTAGAATTTGCGCAATTTTTTGGCATAGCAAAGTAGCACAGTAATGATCTTAGATGATATTCGCATTGTTTTAGTTAACACGTCACATTCGGGCAATATTGGTTCGGCGGCTCGCGCCATGAAAACCATGGGTTTATCAAAGCTTTATTTAGTTGATCCTGCTTGTGAAATAGACAGCCAAGCAAGTGCTTTAGCTGCAGGCGCAACTGATGTCTTAGGCAATGCAGTTATTGTAGGTACTGTTGAAGAAGCTATCGCTGACTGTACATTAACAATTGGCACAAGTGCGCGTTCTCGTACGCTTTCGTGGCCAATGGTTGAACCACGTGAATGTGGTGAAAAACTCGTTGCTGAAGCTGTAAATGGTCCTGTAGCGCTAGTATTTGGTCGTGAAAACAGTGGCTTAACTAATGAAGAGTTACAGCTTTGTAATTACCACGTATGTATTCCTGCTAATCCAGAGTATAGCTCGCTTAATTTAGCTATGGCCGTACAAACACTTAGTTACGAAACACGTATGGCGTTTTTAAATCAACAACCTAAAAAGGTTGAAGAAGACGATGCCGTTTACCCAAGCTCAAAACAAACAGAACTGTTTTATGAGCACCTTGAAGAGACGCTTTTCAAAACCGGTTTTATTATCAAACAGCACCCTGGTTTAGTTATGACTAAATTACGTCGTTTATTTAACCGAGCTCACCCAGAAGATGCCGAAATGAATATTTTACGCGGTATTCTTACCTCAATTAATAAGTCTATCCCTAAGTAACTTAGGTATAGCTATTAGTTATAAAAACCAATGGGTAAATAACTAGCTAATACTTGACTAAAATACTCAGGTAATTACAATGGCTGTAATACTTGACCAAAGAGGTCAAGTATTGAAAGTTTGTTAACTCTACAATTTAAAAAGTAAGAGTTTATAAATCAAATTTTTATCAAGTGATAATACTTGACTAATTTACTCTGGTAATTAAAATTTGCACTCTTTTGTGCAGGGGGCGTTATGAAGTTAACATCAAAAGGCAGATATGCCGTTACAGCTATGCTGGATGTTGCACTACACACAGGTGTAGGTCCTGTAGCCCTTGCTGATATTTCACAAAGACAAGAAATTTCTTTGTCTTACCTTGAACAATTATTTGCTCGTTTACGTAAAAATGGCCTAGTAAGTTCTGTTCGTGGACCTGGTGGTGGTTATTTACTAGGGCGTGAAGCGGGCGTTATCTCTGTTGGCGATATTATTAGCGCCGTAGACGAATCGGTCGATGCAACACGTTGCCAAGGTGCCGATACCGGCTGTCAGAGTGGTATGCGTTGTTTAACACATAATTTGTGGTCAGACTTAAGCGCACGCATAGAAGAATTTTTGAATAATATTACCCTTGCTGAATTGGTGGAAAAATCAGATGTGAAAGAAATAGCATCGCGCCAAGATAACAGTATTAATAATGCAATTAAGCAGTTGGAAAACATTCAAGTAAGCTGTCAACTTTAAGGTTGACCTGCAGCGGAGAGAGAAATGAAGTTACCGATTTATTTAGATTACGCAGCGACCACGCCTGTTGACGAACGTGTTGCTAAAGAAATGATGCAATGCCTGACAATGGACGGTAAGTTTGGTAATCCTGCGTCACGCTCACACCGTTTTGGTTGGCAAGCAGAAGAAGCTGTTGACCAAGCGCGTACAGATATTGCTGATTTAATTAATGCAGACCCACGTGAAATTGTTTTCACATCGGGTGCAACAGAATCAAATAACCTTGCTATTAAAGGTGCAGCACAGTTTTATAAGAAAAAAGGTAAGCACGTTATTACCGCTAAAACTGAGCATAAAGCTGTAATCGACACATGTCGTGAGCTTGAGCGCCAAGGTTTTGAAGTAACTTACATGGACGTTGAAGAAAACGGCCTACTTGATTTACAAAAACTTGCCGACACAATGCGTGACGACACAGTACTTGTAAGCATCATGCACGTTAATAACGAGCTAGGTGTAATTCAAGATATCGCGACTATTGGCGAAATGTGTCGTGAACGTAAAATTATGTTCCACGTAGATGCAGCGCAAAGCGCAGGTAAAGTATTAATCGACGTGCAACAGCTTAAAGTTGATTTTATGTCGTTCTCTGCACATAAAGTGTATGGCCCTAAAGGTGTTGGTGCACTTTACGTTCGTCGTAAACCACGTGCTCGCCTTGAAGCGCAAATGCACGGTGGCGGACATGAACGCGGTATGCGCTCTGGTACACTAGCAACTCACCAATTAGTGGGTATGGGTACTGCGTTTAAAATTGCTAAGCAAGATTTCGAAAAAGATCACGCACACATCAGCGCCTTACGTAATCGTTTAATCGACGGCATTATGGCTGATATGGACGAAGTATACTTTAACGGCACACAAGACCAATCAGTACCGGGTATTGTAAACATCAGCTTTAACTTTGTTGAAGGTGAGTCGTTACTTATGGCAGTAAAAGACATTGCAGTATCGTCAGGTTCAGCCTGTACATCTGCAAGCTTAGAGCCTTCTTATGTATTACGTGCACTTGGCCGTAACGACGAATTAGCACATAGCTCAATTCGTTTTAGTATTGGTCGCTTTACTACCGAAGAAGAGATTGATTACACCGTCGAATTAATGAAAAACTCTATCGGTCGCCTACGTGAGATGTCTCCACTTTGGGAGATGCATCAAGAAGGTATTGATTTAGATTCAGTTGAATGGGCTCACCACTAATAGTGTGAGCACATACCCTAGCAGGTAATGAGGATAGAATAATGGCTTATAGTGATAAAGTAATCGACCACGTAGAAAACCCACGTAACGTAGGTACTCTAGATAAGAACGATCCGTCAGTGGCAACGGGTATGGTAGGCGCACCAGCATGTGGTGACGTAATGAAACTGCAAATTAAAGTATCTGCCACTGGCGTTATTGAAGATGCAAAATTCAAAACCTACGGTTGTGGTAGCGCAATTGCTTCTTCTTCACTTGTAACAGAGTGGGTTAAAGGCAAAACGCTAGACGAAGCAGCGACAATTAAAAACACTGATATCAGTGCAGAGCTTGAGTTGCCACCAGTGAAAATTCACTGTTCAATTTTAGCTGAAGACGCAATTCAAGCAGCAATTGCAGACTACAAAAGCAAACAAGCGAAGTAAGAAGAGAAACTCATGGCAGTGACATTGACAGATGCGGCAGCAAACCGCGTACAATCATTTTTAGCAAACCGCGGTAAAGGTTTAGGCCTGCGCGTTGGCATTAAAACGACGGGCTGTTCAGGTCTTGCTTATGTACTTGAGTTTGTTGACGATTTAAACGAAGACGATGAAACTTTTGCGGCTAAAGGTGTCACATTAATTGTTGATGCTAAAAGCTTAGTTTACATCGATGGCACAGAGCTCGACTACACTAAAGAAGGCTTAAATGAAGGGTTTAAATTTAATAACCCTAATCAAGCAGATGAGTGTGGTTGTGGCGAAAGCTTTACCGTTTAAGCTTTAAATATCTTTGTAGTATAAATAAGCCCTGCCAGTTAATGTAGGGCTTTGTTATTTCTGAATATTATTGGTTGAAGTTATGCGTTACTTTGAATTATTTGCAGTCCCCGTTGATTACAATATTGATTTAGCAACGGTTAACAAGCACTACTTGGAATTACAGCGTACTGTACATCCTGATCGCCACGCGAATGCGAGCAGCCGCGATAAGTTAATGGCTGTGCAAAGCACCGCCGAAATTAACGATGCGCTACAAACATTAAAGCACCCAGTAAAACGTGCCGAATATATGTTGAGTGAGCTAGGCGTTGATATTCGTGCAGAGCAGCAAACCTTGCAAGATCCAATGTTTTTAATGCAGCAAATGGAACTTCGCGAAGAACTTGAAGAGCTAACATCAGCTAGCGATCCTGATACCGCCATTGTAAATTTTGAAAAACAAATTAAGCAATTAAATGCGCAATACAGTGCACAACTTGCTGAGCAATTAGCAAGTAACGATGAGCAGCAATATCAACTTGCCGCAGATAATATTCGTAAACTGAAGTTTGTTTATAAGTTACGTGAAGAACTAGAGCGTATCGAAGACAGTTTATTTGACGATTAATTACTTGCTGCAAAGCGAGCAACACGAGTTTAAAGAGCATTATGGCATTATTGCAAATTGCTGAGCCGGGGCAAAGCGCGGCACCACACGAACATAAACTAGCAATTGGTATTGACCTTGGTACAACTAATTCATTAGTTGCAACAGTGCAAAGTGGCGAAGCCCGCACGTTAACTGATGATCTTGGTGCGGCTATGTTACCGTCGGTTGTTCGTTATCAAGCAGGCGGTATTACTGTTGGCGCAGAAGCTGCACAAGCAGCAACGCAAGATCCTGCTAACACACTTATTTCGGTTAAGCGTTTTTTAGGTAAAACTCAGGCTGAAATAGAGCAAAGTTATGGGCAACTACCGTATGAATTTTGTGAGCACAATGGTGCGCTAGCAATAGAAACTGCGGCAGGTAAAATTAGTCCAATTAAGGCATCAAGCCATATTTTAGCTGCATTAAAAGCACGAGCTGAGCAAAGTTTTGGCAACCAAGAAATTTTAGGGGCTGTAATTACAGTACCGGCCTACTTTGATGACGCACAGCGCCAAAGTACTAAAGATGCCGCAGAGCTTGCTGGTATTAACGTACTACGTTTATTAAATGAACCAACAGCAGCAGCGGTTGCTTATGGTTTAGATTCAGGTCAAGAAGGTATTATTGCTGTTTACGATTTAGGCGGTGGTACGTTCGATATATCAGTACTTAGATTACACCAAGGTGTGTTTGAAGTAATGGCAACCGGTGGCGACTCTAGCCTCGGCGGCGATGACTTTGATTCGCTCCTTGTTGATTACTTTAAGCAGCAAACAGGTGTGTCAGCATTATCACCTTCAGTTTTACGTTTATTTATCAATAAAGCAAAAGCGTGTAAAGAAGCATTAAGCCAATACGCTAAAGTAAACGTGGGCCTTGAGTTTGACGATCAAAAATACACCGTTGAAGTAACGCGCGAAACGTTTGATGAAATGGCTATGCCACTAATTAAAAAAACGCTGCGCTCGTGTCGTCGTGCTGTAAAAGATGCTGGCATTGAAAACGAAGAAGTGCTGCAAGTTATTATGGTAGGTGGTTCAACCCGTATGCCATTGGTACGTAGCCAAGTACAAAGCTTTTTTGATAAAGAGCCGCTAACTTCAATCGATCCTGATCGTGTTGTAGCCTTAGGTGCCGCGCTTCAAGCCGACGTGTTAATTGGCAATAAGCCCGATTCTGACATGTTATTGCTTGATGTATTACCGTTATCGCTAGGCCTTGAAACTATGGGTGGTTTGGTTGAAAAAATCATTCCGCGTAATACAACGATTCCGGTAGCACGCGCACAAGAATTTACAACGTTTAAAGACGGTCAAACAGCCATGTCATTACATGTGCTGCAAGGTGAGCGTGAGCTTGTTGATGATTGTCGATCGCTTGCTAAGTTTAGCTTAAAAGGTATTCCACCAATGGCGGCAGGCGCTGCGCATATTCGTGTAACCTTTAAAGTTGATGCTGATGGCCTATTAAGTGTTTCAGCTATGGAAAAATCAACAGGTGTACAAGCTGAGATTCAAGTTAAGCCTTCGTTTGGTTTATCTGATGACCAAGTAGCTAACATGCTAAAAGAATCAATGAGCAACGCTAAAGGCGACATGCAAGCGCGTATGCTTAAAGAGCAACAAGTAGAAGCGTTGCGCGTAATAGAAGCGCTTAACGCATCACTTGAAGCCGATGGTGCATTACTTGACGATATGCAACTAGCTAACTTACGCGCTGAAATTGCAGAACTGGTAAAAGTGCGCGAAAATGCACAAGAGCCTGGCGAAATTAAAGCAGCTATCGAAAAAGTCGATAATGCGAGTAGCGACTTTGCATCGCGTAGAATGGATGCATCAATTAAAAAGGCCCTTACAGGGCAGTCAGTAGACAACATTTAAGAGAGATTAGAATGCCACAAATTGTTTTTCTTCCACATCCTGAATTATGTCCTGACGGCGCTGCAATTGAAGCTCCTACAGGTCAAACGGTACTCGACGCTGCGCTTAAAAATGGTATTAGCATTGCGCATGCTTGTGAAAAGTCTTGTGCATGTACTACGTGTCACTTAGTGATTCGTGAAGGATTTGACTCACTTGAAGAAAGTGATGAGCTAGAAGACGACATGCTAGATAAAGCATGGGGCTTAGAGCCTGAGTCACGCCTTGGTTGCCAAGCAATTATAAGAGATGAAGACCTAGTGGTTGAAATACCTAAGTACAATCTCAATATCGTTAATGAAGAGCACTAGTTTTTAACGATATATATTAAAAGCCGCTGTTTGATACAGCGGCTTTTTTGTTTCAAGAAAGCATTTATAAATACGTAGCAGCGACTTTATGTCGCGTTTTTAAATCTCAAACGTTTTAAGTTAAATTTTTCTAATCTCAAACTTGAACATCAAAATGATCACGTATTTTTTCAGATTATATAAACGCGGGGTAAACCCGCTGCTACGAGTTCAACCCAATCCCTAAAATCTATTTTGGAGGTTTATTTTGAGTAATCTTATTTTCTCAGACTCATTTATTAACGGCGAATTTTATAAAACCGATACGCGCTTTAGCGTTAACGATCCCGCTACCGAAAAAAGTATTGTTGAAGTAAGCGATATTGACGAGCAGGGTGTAAATAGCGCAATAACCGCAGCTCAAGGGGCTTTTGTTAAGTTAAAAACGACAAATGCCACTGAGCGAAGCGAAACCTTGATGCGCTGGTATGAGCTAGTTATAAAACACAAACAAACACTTGCAGAGCTTATGACCAAAGAGCAAGGCAAGCCGCTCAAAGAATCCCTTGGCGAAATTAACTACGGTGCAGGTTTTATCAAATGGTTTGCAGAAGAAGCCAAACGTAGTTACGGAGATGTAATTCCGCCAACAGATGACTCGCATCGTTTAACTAGCTTTAAGCAGCCTGTCGGTGTTGTAGCTGGGATTACACCGTGGAACTTTCCTATTGCTATGGTTACTCGTAAAGTAGCTCCAGCTTACGCTGCGGGCTGTAGCTTTATACTTAAACCTTCTGAACATACGCCACTATGCGCTATCGCACTTGCTTATCTGGCCGATCAAGCTGGTTTTGTTAAAGGTGCATTTAATGTACTGGTTTCACAAGATGCCAAAACAGTAGGTAAAATGCTGACTGACTCAGAAATCGTGCGTAAGTTTACATTTACCGGCTCTACCGGTGTAGGTAAGCAGTTGCTGTCGCAATGTGCAGACACAATTAAACGCACCTCGATGGAGCTTGGCGGCAATGCGCCTTTTATCATTTTTGATAATGCAGATTTAGATGAAGCTGTAGAAGGGCTAATGGCGGCTAAATTTAGAAATAGTGGGCAGGCATGTGTTGCTGCAAACCGTATCTTTATACAGCGTAATATTCTCGACAAAGTACTGTCAAAAATCACGCCTAAGGTTGCAGCGTTAAAAGTGGCAAATGGTTTTGAAGACGATGTTGATATTGGCCCACTCATTTACCCTAAAGCCAAAGAGAAAGTACAACAGTTAGTACAAGACGCACTCGATAAAGGTGCTACGTTGATTGGCGATAATAGTGACTTAGGTGGCAGCTTTCAAAACCCATTAATAGTAAACAACGTAACGACAGAGATGGATATTTACCACGAAGAAGTATTTGGTCCAGTATTAACGGTTATTCCTTTTGATGAAGAAAGTGAAGTGCTTGCACTTGCTAACGATGTACCATTTGGTCTAGCAGCCTACTTTTACAGCCAAAATATTAAGCAAATTTACCGAATTAGTGAAGGGCTTGAATTTGGTATGGTAGGTGTAAATGAAGGTGTTATATCAAACCCAGTAGCGCCTTTCGGTGGCGTTAAACAATCTGGTTTGGGCCGAGAAGGTGGGCATCAAGGGCTGGATGAGTACCTAGAAGAAAAATACGTGTGTATTAAAATATAACGCCCGTTAAGTATACGAGCGCGAATTTACTTCGCGCTTTTTTATGACGTTAATATGGCAGATATATGAACTTTATCTTTTACTGTTGCTACACAGAGCACTAAATGCTACCTTTGGAGCCATATTTTTTGTTAATAAAACAACATAAAAAAACAAATAAAAAGTAAAAGGATTTCTATAAGTAGAAATAACCCCGTGTGTAAATGCCACCGTAAGGTGGCATTTTTTTGTTTGGATAAGTATAGGCTGTAATAAGCGTATTTTGAATAAAGGCATGGCTTTATAGGTGCTAACTTATAGGTGTGTAACCGGGTAAGTTATCAAAATCTACCTCATCTAGCTGCTCTGGGTTAGCATATTCATTGATATAATTTTTATAGACTTGCGACTCAATAAAAATAGCAAAAATGTCAGCATCAAGATGGTTTTTAGCAACCATTGAGCCTAAAATAAATAAACACTCACTGACCGGTTTTGCTTTTTTGTAGGGCCTGTCTACCGCAGATAGCGCTTCAAAAATATCCGTAATAGCCATTAACCTTGCAGGCACCGACATTTGCTCTTTGGTTAAACCTCTTGGATAACCAGTACCGTCAAGTTTTTCATGATGACCTAAAGCATATTCAGTCACATTGCTTAAGTGTTTAGGGAACGGCAGGGCATCTAAAATATTTTTAGTTACATCCATATGACGTTTCATTACTTCACGTTCGGCTTCGGTTAGCGTGCCTCTTCGTATTGTTAAGTTTTCAACTTCATCAGCTGAGAGCAATGGTGTATTAATATCATTTATAACGAGTTGGTATTTGTTTGCAATGCGTTCAATGTGCTCAAGTTCTGCATCACCTAAAAACTCGCCCCCTACATTCACACGCTGTAATAATGCACGGTCTAATGCCAACTGTTTAAGCTCGGTATCAAGTAGGCGTTCAAATTGTTGAACTTCGATAGGTTTTTGCAGCTTCATCGCACAGATGATTTTTTGCTGATACGCTATTTTTAAATCTCGGCTAATTATTTCAAATTTAGCATCTACATATTTTATTCGATCAAAAATAGTTTCTAGTTTTGTCGACTTTTCCATAATGTGATCGGGAGTCGCGATTTTCCCACAGTCATGTAACCAGCCTGCTATATCAAGCTCATGTCGGTCAGCTTCACTCATAGAAAATGAAGCCAAAGGGCCTTTATTTATATCATTAACGGCATCAGCTAGCATTAACGTGAGTGCTGGCACTCGTTTACAATGGCCACCGGTATGAGGAGACTTTTCATCTATTGCCATCGCAATTGTTTCAGCAAAGGTCGAAAAAAGATCTTCCATTCCCTTAATTAGTGTCGAGTTAGTTAGTGAAATAGCGCCTAAAGAGGCAAAAGATCGAATTAGAGTGACAAGCTCTTCACTAAAAGGGATATTTTTATTTTGCGCATCTTTTACATTTATAAGCTGGATTACACCAATAATGTCATCTTCATGATCTTTTAAAGGAATTGTTAGCATGGACTCAGAGCGGTAACCCGTGCGGGCATCCATTTTGCGAGCTGCGCTCATATCAAAGGGCAGGGCATCATACACGTCAGGAATGTTAATCACTTCGCCGGAATTTGCAGAGTGGGCAACAATAGCTGTTTCGTTTGGTTTGCCATCAATAAAAAGATCTATATTAGGAAAATCTACAGGGCTCCCTAAAGTGCCACCTACACCTAAATAAAGATTTAATGACTTATTTATTACCGTTTCAAACTTGAGTTGTTTGTTTGGGGTAATAGAGTAAATGCTGCCAGCATCAGAATTTGCTATCGACATCACAACTTGCAGTATTTCATCAAGTAACTTAGACGAGTTTTTTTCTGTTGTTAGCCTAATACTAATATCGATAAAATGCTGAAGGTTTGTTTTGTCTTTAATGTGCTGTCGCATATGTTTACTACTTTTTAGTATGTTTGAAGGCACCATTCCAATCCTTAGCTAGTGTTTGCAAATCAGTGCCCTTAATACGTTCGATAAAAATGGTATAAACGTCAGAGCTAAATACGGTCGTGCTGTGTAGTTCTTTAAATAAGCTAAGCGCTTGTGGCCAGTTTTTATTATAAAAAAGCGTCATGGCCTGCTGTGATTTTTTAACTTCATTTAACTGTTCTTCATCGAGCTTATCTGTAAAATTTATAGGCTCAAACAACCGTATAGCCGTTGTTTTTCCGACAACTTGTACTTTATCTATTAAACGAAATGAAATATGAGGGCATTCGTTCATCGTTTCTTCTGTAACAAGAATAGCTACGCCATAAAATTTGGTCAAGCTTTCTACTCTAGCACCTAAATTAACAGTATCACCAAGAACTGTATAGGCTTTACGGTAAACCGAACCCATATCACCTACATTCATATCGCCAGTACTTAAACCGATACCAATTTTTATTGCAGGCTGATTGTTTTCTGCAAATAACTGATTTATTTGCGTTAACCCGTTAATCATACCCATTGCGGCTTCAACACCATGGCGAGCGTGGTTTTCATCTTTTAGTGGAGCATTCCAAAATGCCATCACCATATCGCCTACGTACTTATCAATAGTCCCGTTATGATCAAATATGATTTTGGTAATAGCCGTAAGATATTCGTTTAAATATTCACTTAACTGATGAGGCGACATACTTTCTGATAGTGAAGTGAAACTACGAATGTCGGCAAACAACACCGTCATATTTTTTCGCTCACTTTTTTGAGATAAACTTTTACCCTGTAGTATCATCTGGTTTATACGCTCAGGAGGCATATATTGGTCAAACATAGATTTTATTTTTCGGCTATGCTTCATTTCAGCGATAGAACCAACAATGATGTAATAACCCGCTAATATAATGATGAGTAAAAGGGGCATTAATAAAGGTAAACTAATTTTTTGCACTGACCATAAATAAACGTTTAAAAATATAACGACACTTTTGACTGTAAGAGACAAAATTATAATAAAACGTGCGCTCTTACCGTGGCTAAAAAACGACAGTACGCTACCCGTTAATGCAATGATGAGTAAGCTTGCTCCCAGTGACCAATTAGGTTTAGATGGCAGTAGCTCTGGGTGCATTAACCCTTCAAATATATTGGCATGTACCTCAACACCGGGATACTGTAAACCAACAGGTGTTGATCTTAAATCAGCGAGTCCAATTGCCGATGTGCCAATAAAGGCTACAGTGCCTTCTAATTCCTCTAAACCAATTTTTTTGGTTAAAATATCGGTAGCCGAATAATAAGGGAAGCTATGTGCACGCCCTTTGTAAGGAATTAATATTTGCCCATATTCATCAGTTTGAATCCACTTATCTTGAAACTTTATACCTTCGAATAATGTTATACCATCTAATATATTGGAACGGGTTTCTATGTTTTCAGCAAGAGTATAAAGTCGAGCAACTTCAAGTGCTAAAGAAGGGTAGAGCTTATTGCCAACTCGATTTATAAGAGCTGCTTTACGTATAAAACCATCTTCATCGCTATGTGCATTGATAAAACCGGTACCCGTTGTAGCATTTTGTAACTGTGGAATATTTACAATAGCACCAGGAAGCTGGTTTATTTGTGAATTAGTATGATCCGCATTTGCCCATATAACACTGCTTTTAGCTGGCAAGTTTTGATTAGTGAGTTGTTCATCAATCAATAAAAAACCAAGAACAGTATCATTTTTAGATAATGCGCTTGCTAGTTTTGTGTCTGCATCGACTTGTTTAGTAATTTCAGCAAAGGGGATGGTGTACTTTTTTGATAAATCAGGAATTTCAGACATAATTTTTGTAACAGGGTTTTCTTCCTGTTCAGAAAAAAATATATCGAATGCAATAACAATAACACCTGCATCAGTAAGCTTTGTAACAAGGTCAGCTACTTTTGATCGACTCCAAGGAAAGCGTCCTTGTTCTTGCATGCTCTTTTCATCGATATCAATTATTACAACGGTTTCATCAATACGCCTAGGCGTCTCTGAAAGCGTTAGTAATAAACGAGAGTCGTATATTATACCTTCTACGCGGTTCACTAACTTTGCAAGCGACCCAGTTGAAAATAGCTCTATTGATGCAATTAATAATGTAATAACAGCGCCAATGAAAAAGTGCTTTGAAGTAATTGGTTTTAAGGAGCTAATGAGTAACGCTCCTTGATAGACTAAAAATCAAAAACTCGTCCTTCTCGGCCGCATTCTATTTTTACCTGTTGAGCGTACTGCGTGTGTAAATATTTTTCTATAGCTAATAACTGTTCATCGGTTCTTGATGGATCGTGGCTAATAATAACCACATTTTTAATACTCGCTTTTATAGCAAGCTCAGCCACCTGATCTATGGTGCTATGCCCCCAACCATGTTTAAGAGGCAAGTCTGCATCTATAAATTGAGCATCATGAATTAGTAAATCAGCGCCTTCAATAAAGTTGACCCATTCGCTAATACTTGTGTTTGCTTTTTCTGGCGGATTTAGCTCATTGTCGGTAACGTAAGCCACCTTTTTTTCATCTGCTTTAATACAATAAGCAGTACCACCACCAGGGTGATTTAGTGGAGCAGTCGAAACCAAAAAACCATTAAGTGTAAATTGCTTTTGAGACGATAAATCAGTATTAAGCGTAATGCTGGCAGGTAAATCTTGATAACACACCGGAAAGTACGAACCACTCATTTGCTTTAATATGGCATCTTGGCTTTTTTTATCATCAACGTTACCCACAGTAATAGTTATATCACGGTTGGGTTGGTAAATAGGTTTAAAAAAAGGAAACCCTTGAATATGGTCCCAATGGTTATGCGTTAGCAAAATATTGATAGGACTTTGTGTTTCTAGTAAACGCATACCGAGTTCTACAATACCGGTACCAGAGTCTAAAATGAGATCTTTGCCATTATTTTGTTCGATGTACACACATGAGGTATTTCCTCCAAAAATGTGTGTATTACTTCCTGCTGAAGCCATTGAGCCTCTAACACCAAAAAATTCAACTTTCATAATTTAAGGCTAAGCTCCATCTTCTACAAAATTGAATTTAGAAATACTAACATTGTTAGAGTTAGTGTCATTACAGGTGCTGCTTACAACTACTTGGGTGTCATTTTGTAAGATGATTGAAGTAAATACATGTGTACTGGTACATTGGCTTGCTTCGTAAAACCCACTGCTATTCGGCCCAAACGTATCGTCAATTGTGCCATCAGCTAAAATACGTGCCAACATACCTTTATTATTGCCCATACCAACTAAAACAATATTGTTGTTGCTATCAAAAACGGCACTTTTTACTTCGGTATCTCCCGTTGAAGCTAACGCGTATTGGCCTAACGGATAGCTGTCATCAATTACTCCGGATGCAAGTAATCGCGTAATACTGGCTTTATTAGGTGTATCTACAACGTTTGCAATTAAATATAATTTATTTGATTCGTCGACTAAAACTTTTACCATTTTATTCTTGGTATCAGTGGTTGTTTCACCTGTGTATTTGTAGGTTTGCTCGCCGTCGGAGTCGAGCTTTAATGCTACTAATTCTGAACTGGCACCTGATACAGATTTACCACCAATAAAAATATTATCATCATTAATAAAAACACTTTCATAATATTCAAAAGGTATTCCTATAATTGTTCCATTACTACCAAAGTTATCGTCAAGTGTACCGTCAGAATCTAGCATCATGATAAACGAGCTAGGGGTATCAGCTATAACTACAGAGCCAACTGCAACAATGTCGCCATCATGAAGTGCTAAATCAGTTAAGTTAAGCTTTTCAGCACCTGAAATAGTAGTATAGTAAATACCATCACTGGCGAATGAGGTATCTAAATTACCATTTTGATCAACTTTAGCTATAAAGCCCTCTTCACCGTCAGTTTTGCTTTTAGATCCCGCAATAAATAAGCTTCCGCTATTGTGTTCAACCAACGCTATATTAGATGCGCTTAAATCTATGGCAATTTCTTTATGGCCACTTTCGCTAAAGCTAGTATCGATAGCACCCGCACTCGTAAAGCGTGTTAATACTAACTTAGTAATTGAGTCCGATTTAGCCGTTGATGCAAGAATATACTTACCGGCATGAGGGTCATTGCTAAGTTGTAAAACGTGCATTGATTGATCGTCAGATTCTGCGCTTATAGTATCAAAAGCAAGATAACCAACGTCTGCAAAGTTGGTAAATAATGTGGCTTGCTCGTCAACTGCAGCAACAAATGGTTTGGTGGTTGAGTCGTCAACAACACCCGATATCCATACAGTATCATTAGCATCTATAGTTGCTGATTTGGCAAATTGTTTTCCATTGATATCTGAAATGATATTAATACCTGATGCACCATAAGTACTATCAAGTGAGCCGTCTGAAGTTAAAATACGGGCAGAAAATAACTTTTCGTTAGCTGAAACACCGGTAGTGCCAGATAAAGTAATTCCATTTTTAATTGGCTCGTATTTTACGCCTGTTACGTTCGCGCCACCATTACCTGCACCACCGTTACCATCAATATCGTAAATAGCAGTACCTGCATCACCAAAACTCGTTATAAGAGTACCCGTTTTATCAATAGCCAAAACCACGGCTTCTTTTTCACCACTGTTACGAGTTATGTAACCACCTGCAAAAGCTGTAAATTCGGTGTTTTTAGCGCCGCCAATTGCAAATAATTCGTCATCTTTATTATTCTCAGACAAGTCGAACGATAATGCTGCGCTACCATTAAAACTTCCGTTGTTTTCACCATCAGAAATTAAATAACGAATAAGTACGTCTTTATCGCCAGTTGCACTTGTTACACTGCCGGCAACCATAAGATCAGAGCTATTAAAGTTTTTAATAGCAAACGCTTCGTCATCTCTATTAGCACCGCTCACATCGACTATTTTAGGGCTTCCGGCTTCATAAGCGAGTGTAGATATATCGTATTTTATCCATAAGCTATCGTCGTCGTTACCATTAAATGACTTACCAACAGCTTGAATTTTATTGTCGCTAAACTCAAGGTCATTAATAACGAGAGTGCTTGCTAATGCGGTACAGTGAATACCTGAATTATTATCTCCAGAGTTATTACTTAATACGCCAGCGGTATTCATTTTCAACAAACATGCTTCGGTATTTGTGCCATCAAAACTAGTGTAAGCAACAAAGAGGCTTGTACCATCAGAGATAATAGCAGTTGCTTCTTCATCATTTTCTAAATCTAATACCTTAACGCCATCACTGTTAAATGCTGTATTTATCACACCACTCGTTGTATAGGATGCAATAACAATATCTTTGTCGCTGTTATTACTAAAACCTACAAAGTAAAGGTTATTATTTAGCTCAATACTGTCATTAAATTCACCACTTGAAAAAACACCCGAAAGCTCAAGTTCACCTGTTATAGGGCGACCAAATGTTTCATCTTCAACAGGAACTAGAGGCTCCGCATCATCAGTGACATCAATTATTATATCAATAGTAGTTGTTTCGTTAGGCGTACCATCGTCAGTAATAGCTAGGCTCAATATGTACTGAGGAGTTGTTTCAAAATCAAACGGGCTTTCACCTTTTACAGTTAATAAGCCAGAATCATTATTTATTTCGAATATGGGGGCACCACTGAGCAGGGTGTAACTTAAATTTTGGTTCTCAATGTCTGAGGCACTAACAGTCCCAATAGTGTCACCATCGGTTGCGTTTTCGCTAATATTAAAACCTTGGTTTGACGCAACTGGAGCATCGTTAATTGGAGTAATCGTAATTGATAAACTACCAGTATCTGTAGCGTTATTCCCATCATTTACAGTATAACTGACAACAACAATACCGTTGGTATTTGCAGCCGGTGTGTACTGTAGTTTGTTATCGACAACGGATACTGAACCGCTATCGACTGACGCTGCTGTTATGCTTAGGCTATCACTATCCGCGTCTGTATCATTAACCAGCACATCAATGAGTAGCGGCGCAGCATCTTCATCCATAGTCGCCGTGTCGGCATTTGCAATGGGTTCATCGTTTACGGGAGTAATAGTAATAGATAGTGTTGCTGTACTGGCACCACCGTTGCTATCAATTGCCGTATAAACAACAGTTGCGAGTCCATTTGCATTGGGTGCAGGGGTGTATTGAATTTGATTGCCAACTACTGAGACCGAGCCAATGTCAGCTGAGGTTGCACTAATTGTGAGGCTGTCGCCATCTACATCTGAGTCATTGGCTAATACGTTTATTAGTATTGGCGCTGCATCTTCAGCCATGGTAGCCGAATCGGCGTTTGCTATTGGAGCATCGTTTACGGGGGTAATAGTGATAGTTAACGTTGTTGTACTGGCACCGCCGTTGCTATCGCTTACAGTATAAGTAACTGTTGCTAAGCCGTTGTAGTCGGCTGCCGGTGTATATTGAATTTGATTGCCAACCACTGATACAGAGCCAATATTAGCTGATGCTGCGCTTATGGTAAGGCTGTCGCCATCCACGTCTGAGTCATTGGCTAATACGTTTATTAGTATTGGCGCTGCATCTTCATCTATCGTAGCTGAGTCTGCGTTTGCTATTGGAGCATCGTTTACGGGAATAATAGTAATTGTTAAGTTAGTAGTTGCAGTACCGCCGTTACCATCACTTATTGTGTAGTTAATAATTGCTGTTCCGTTTGTATTAGGAGCAGGCGTATATTGGATTTTATTATCAACAACAGATGCAGAACCTCTATCTGCAGTAGCGGCTATTATCACAAGAGTATCGCCGTCAATGTCGGAGTCGTTAGCTAATACGTTAACTAATAACGCAGGAGCATCTTCGTTCATCGTTGCTGAGTCAGCATTTGCAGTAGGGGCATCATTAACGGGTGTAACAGTAATCGTCACACTTGCTGTTCTGTCGTTTATACCTTCATTACCAGTGCTATAACCATCGGTAATGGTGTAAGTCAGTACTATCTCACCTGAAAAATTTGCTGGTGGAGTAAACTGTATTTTTCCGGCGACAATAGTCGCTTCACCAGCAGTATTTTCTATATTAGAAATAGTAATTGTATCGCCATCTGCATCAGTGTCGTTAGCTAGCACATCTAATAAAGATGCAGAGCTGTCTTCGTCTAACGTATATTGATCGTCATTGGCTTCTGGGAAAGTATTAACGCCGCTTTCACTTAAGGTTACTTGAGCTGTTGCAGTTAAACCTTGCTCATTTGAAATTGAATAGGTAAAGCTATCTACACCAATAAAACCTAAGTCTGGCTGATAGGTAAACGAGCCATCAGCATTTAATGTTAGTTCGCCATTTTGAGTTGTATTAATTGCCGTGGTATTAACCGATAAATCACCAGCCTCAATATTAAAGTCGTTAATTAACAAGCCATTTTGTACTGTTACTTCAAATAGTTTATTTTTGCTAAATTGATAGGCATCATTTTGTGCAACAGGGTTATCGGGTTCGCTGTTTATTACTAAAGTTACTGTGGCTGTAGAGGTTGCACCTAATGAGTCTATAGCTTGGTATTGAAATTGATCAACACCATTAAAATTAGCATCCGGCACATAACTAAAGCTGCCATCAGTTGCTAATAATAGTTGGCCATGTGTGGGTGCCACCATAAACGTTTCATCAACTGAAAAACTGTCATTATTTGGGTCAGTATCGTTACTAAGCACACCATTGGCTGCTGTAACCACAAGTGTTTCATCTTCGCTTAAACTATAGCTATCATTTTTTGTTACAGGGGCTACGTTAGTGTTTGAGCTTACAATAGTTACATTTGCAATAGCCTGAGCACCTTGAGCATCAACAACTCTATACTGAAAGCTGTCTTGGCCTTGCATATTTTGCTCGCCTTGGTATTCAAAGCCACCATTATCAAAAAGGGTTAATTGTCCTCTTGTTGGTTCGCTAACCGGCGTTGTATCAACAGTTAAGTCATCTAAGTCTATATCGCTATCGTTTATAAGTAAGCCTGGCGATAGGACAACTAAGGTTCCATTGTTTGTAACGCTGTAAGTATTATCAAGCGCTATAGGAGCGTCGTTAACAGCTAAAATGGTTATCTCTACAACTGCGGTGTCTGTCATACCTAGCTCGTTAGCAACTTGATAGCTAAAGGCATCTTCACCATTAAAGTTTGCAATAGGGATATAAGTAAAATCCCCATTTTCATTTATATTAAGAGTGCCATGCTGCGGTAGAATTAATGCATCTGCATTTACACGTAAATCGCCACTGTATTGATTCGTATCATTTGTTAGCACGTTACCTTGCAGAGTTTGATCTTCACTTATCTGAAACTGATCGGCATTTGCCTCTGGTGCAAATGCAAGCTCTCCACCCACTGGCGCTATGTTTATTATATTAGCAAAACCACTTTCACCACTGCCATCAACACCGGTAATAAGTACTTGGTAACTTTTATTAGTAAGTGACTCGGTAATGCTTAATGCAGTATCTTGAATACTTAAAAATTGTTGCCCATTCTCTAATTCATTAATATTAGTAGATGAGACTCCAGCTTGAGTTGCAATATAAACGTTGTAACGATTAAGTTCGGGGTTGGCTTGCCACGAAAGATTAATATTATCTTCGTCTCGTTGTGCTGTAACACCTTCAATTTGATATGGTTGCCAGTTAAAAGTGATTGCATCAGCAAGTGCTTGATTATTTAAAGTGTCAGTTATCCATATTTCAAGGCGTATTTCCCCTGGAGTTGCGCCATAAAGCGCAGGGCTGAGGCCTATAATTGACTTTTCGTAGTCAACACCACAATCAGAAGAACAAAGTGATATGCTTTTATTAACGCTAGGGAGTACTAAATTAACTTCAGCAATGCCATCAGTATCCGAAGCTTCAAGTAAAAAAGAAACATTACCTTGTACGGTGTCGTTTGTTTGTGAAAAAACAATATTAGCGCGAGTATTAGCTAAACTTGCTCCAACAACCCCTCTACTTGAAGTGACAGCACCTAAAACTTTTGTACTCTTGGTTTGATTACTCGCTATAACACCAGCCAAATTTATATAGCTAGTCACCGTTGGCGGTATTACTTCAGCCGTAGGTGATTGTATTGCCTCTTGAGTGGGGCTTTCTTCTGAGCCTCCACAGGCACTTAACAAAAACACCACAGAACCAAGCAAAAATATATTTTTTGCTGTCATTTTAAATACTCCATAATAAAAGCTTTGTATCCAATGTGTTTATGGTTCTAATTTAAAAGAACCGCTAGCATTTACATCAGGATTATTTATTTCATTAAGATTAAAGTTGCCAGTAATATTGTCTAAGTCATTCAAAAATATTGCATCAACATCGCCCTCGGCTTTATTGTTACCATGGGATGCAAATGTAACGGCCAGCTCAAGTTCGCTTAAATTTATTAAGCCGCTGTAAGCTGCATACCAATTTCCACCGGCGTCATTAAAACTAATTTCGCCATCAGGCACGGTGCCATTATCAAAATCAACTGCCATAGTCATAGCAAAGTCAGTAACAGCACCCACACTCGAATTTACATTAAAGCTTGATACCTCATAGTTAAATACACCTTGGCGCTGAGCTATTTGATCGACTAAAGATGCGCTGCTAACAGTTTGAAATTGTTGTTCAGAATATATATCCATAACACCTGTATCAGCTTCAAAAGCATTTACTTCAACTTCAGTTACCGATGCTTGCTCAGTTTCTTCTTCGTTGTCGTTTTTAGGATCAATTGCTACTATATTTTGATCAAACACGCGTGCCGCACGTGTTGTTTTAAAGACTTCACCAGTGGCTGTAATTTGTGCAAACGAAAATGCCTCGTTATCACCCAAAGAAACCACGTTATTATTTTCTAACGTTAAATCTATTGCGCCATCCCATACCGCTAAAAATACATCGCCTTTAACCAGTTGAACTTCAAAATGCGTTCCGCGTATACCAATAGAGCCTACGGGAGTTTTTACACTATAAGAGCCGCCATTTTTTTTAATTACGCCGGAAATAGAGCGCAAACCGCCTTTAAGTAACTCAATAGAAGCAGAGCCTTGTTGGGTATTGTCATTAAATTCGTAGTTAGCAATATTTAATTCTGAGTTTTCTTTTAAGGCTATTAAACCACCATCCAACATCGAAAATTGCGCTTTGCTTTTCTCTCCAGTCATAATGCGATCTACGCCAAAAACAGTATCTCTGCGCTGCAACTGTCGTTGTTGTTCATTGCTTCCATCAACCGCGAGTACAGAGCCTCGTGCTAAAATAGTTTTACCAGCAGGGTCGTTTGCTTGTGTATAAAAACTTACACAAAGTAAAGTGGTAATTACAGGGAGTAAATGTTTCATAAATACCTTAAATTAAAATGAGTAAGAAGCGCTTAAATTTATATCTAAACGGTCATATTCGAATAAAGAAATATTACTGGATTTATCTTGATAGTTGGCAGCCAACTGTATGGCTAAATCGCGATTAACTAAGTAGCGAACAGAAGTTGAGAACATAAAGAGGTTATCGGCACGTTCTTGTAAAAATAAAGGGTGATCATCTTTATAATTAATCCATTGGTATCCAGCAAGAGATAACAACTGCCAATGTTGAGCCAACTGAGTGTTCACTTGGTAGTACAAGCTCGTAATATTACGGCTATTAAATTCACCCTCAGTAATGTCAGCTTCCTCGCTTTTAGCGTTAATGCTTAAGCTTTGAAACCAATTTTTAGCTGCATAGCTAGCACCTGTATTTACCGCATAAAATGAATTATCGAGCTTTTCATCAAATCTATTGTTTAAAACACCTGCAGTCAAAGAGCTAAATAAATTAACTTGTTTATTTAGCGTAAAATTAGCTCCGGCCGTTAAAGCTGATTCAGTACGATAAAGTTCGCCATCAAGCATCAACGGAGTGGTAGCAACTCGTGCAAACCAACTTATGTCATTTTGTTTATATTGATAGGCGGCATTAATGTGCGCATTTATACGATCGTATTGACTGAGTTCTTCAAACTTGTACCACCCGGTATCAATACTTAAAGTGATTAAGCTTTTTTGATCAATAGGGTGAGAGTACTTTCCTCTGTAATTAAGTCGTGCATAGTTGTCCTGCGTACTTTTACTTTCTGGCGATAACAAAAACTCACCAATATTAGGAATTATAATCGTATTTTCTGCAGTACCTGCGTTTACGTTGCCATCTACGCCAAGGGCAAGCTCAATATTTTGTTTATAAGAGCGTCCAGCCTCTTGTTGCTTAAGTGCTGCAGTTTCTAGCAATGACTGTGCTGAAGACTTTATATTATTAGGTGTGTCAGGTGAGTTGATTAGTATTAAAGCTTGAGTATCGGCAGCAGGTAAATTATTAACTGTTAAATAAGCGCGAACTAAGTACAAGCGAGCTTCATACCATCTAGGATTATTTTCAACCACGCGTTCAAAGGCAAATACAGCTGGCGCCGCATGGCCTGTTTTAAGTGCACTGACCCCTAATAAAAAGTCGTATACGGGTTCGCCTAGGTACTGGTATTCGCTATTACTTTTTTGATAAGCCTGAGTGTATTTTTTTTCAGAAACTAATTTTTGAAGCTCAATCAATAGCTTATTGTATTCATCATTGCTTTGAGCCAATGAGTTAAAGCTCATTACAGCTAAACAACTACACAGTAAATTTCCTAAAACCTGTTTAATCATGCTTAATTTTATATCCCAGTAGAAGTTTGATGTTTTGTAATAAAATGATGTTAGTACTAGAAACCTAGCACTTTTTGTATTGAAGTACAGCCAGTACAATCACATTGGTTAAATAAATGTAATTTAATTGCAGGCTGGATACTTGTTTAATAAATCTTCGCGCTAAACTAATTTAAATAGGGAAGGTTGCTGAAAAACTGTTTTAGTTTAAAATATTAATTAATTCAGGTGATAAAGCTTTGGTTTGCTGTACGGGATATTAAAAGAGATAAGTAAGGGAGATTATTCAATATAAAGATAGGATATTACTAAGATAAAAAAGTGGGGCGATTGACGGGGCTTGAACCCGCGACAACCGGAATCACAATCCGGGGCTCTACCAACTGAGCTACAACCGCCACTACACACACCTTGTTTGGTGTGGCGCGCATAATACATAAAATAATAATTGTTGTGAAGCCCAAAAGTGAAATAAATTAAAATAATTTAAATCAGGCAAATATAATTAGTATTTAGTCGTTAATATTTTTTCAAAGTAGGCTATGTTTTATCGCATAAATGCCTCTAAAAAATAGAATATACTTGCATTTAATAGTATTAATTCATTGTTTCATGAGAGTAAATTGTAAATTAATGTATAATAATGCCCGAAAACGCTTAATAAAAAACATTTGGAGTAAATATGGATTCAGTACTTAATTGGCTTAACGATAACTCAGGCCTAATTTTACACTACGGTATACAAGCTGTTGTTGCGCTTGTTATCTTTTTACTTGGTAGTCGTGTTGCTAAGTTTTGTTCTAACTTAACTGAAAAAGGTTTTGCTAAAAAGAAAGTAGATAAAGCTGTCGCTTCATTTGTTTCAAGTATTGTGTACACACTTGTATTTGCTGTAACTATTTTAATGGCACTTTCGCAAATTGGCATTGAAACAACTTCGTTCATTGCTATTTTAGGTGCTGCCGGTTTAGCTGTTGGTTTAGCATTACAAGGTTCATTATCTAACTTCGCATCAGGCGTACTAATTATTTTACTTCGTCCATTTAAGTCTGGTGACTTTGTTGAAGCAGGTAATAAAATGGGTACGATTAAAAAAATCGAAATATTCTCAACTGAACTACGTACTCCAGATAACAAAGTAATTATCGTACCAAACTCTCAAATAATGTCTGGTGCTATTACTAACTTCTCACGAGAGTCTACTCGTCGTATCGATTTAGTTATTGGTGTTGGCTACGATGCTGATTTACGTCACGCAAAAGAAGTATTAAAATCTGTATTAGATGCAGAAACACGCATACTTAAAGATCCAGCTTACAATGTATCTGTAAATGAGTTAGGCGATTCAAGTGTTAACTTTATTGTTCGTCCTTGGGTTAACGCTGCTGATTATTGGCCTACTTACTGGTCATTAATGGAAAATATTAAAATCGCATTAGATGATGCAGATATTACTATCCCATTTCCACAAATGGATGTTCACTTTCACAAGCAAGACTAATTTTAAATAGTTATTTAATTAAAGTTATCTTTAATTGTTATAGTGCTAAAGAGCTATTAAACATAAAATTTTTATGCGGTATTTGCTGCATGAAAATTTTTTACATTATTACTTAGCTGTTTAGCTTGCTCTAACAAGTAATGCTTTAATAAAATAGATGTACATTTATACAAAGGTTATTTTTTAATGAAATTAAAGCTTTTATCAGTTTTAGTTGCGGCTTCTGCTGCAACAAACGCATTTGCTGCAGACGCAGAACAAAGAACATGGGAAGTTACCAGTGAACTAGGTGCTATTGTCACAAGTGGTAATACAGAAACGACCACGCTTAAAGGTGGCATTAAAGTTCAGCACAACCTTGAACACTGGAACAACGAATACAAGCTAGACGGCATCTACAAAGAAGATGAAGTTGAAGATGCTAATGGTGACAAAAACAAGCAGCGCACTAACGAGAAGTATTCAATTTCTGCACAAGGTAATTACAAATTAAATGAAGATCATTCTCATTTATTCATTTATGGTTCACACGTTTCAGATTATTTTGGAGCGTATAGAAGTGAGTCAGTAATTTCTGCAGGTTACGGTTTACGTTTATTAAACGAAAAAACTATGTGGCTAAGTGCTGAAATTGGTCCTGGTTATAAATACTTTGAATACCCAGATGACAGCACTGAAGTTGATGACAACGGTAACTCTCTTGCTGGTGAATTTGAAGGCGAAGTAATTGCCTTGGGTAAGTTAGATTACAACTGGCAAATTTCTGAGAATGCACGTTTTACTCAATTAGTTGCTGTTGAGTACGGTGATACAAACACTAAAACTCGCTCTGAAACTGCATTACTTGCAAAAATAAACGGCTCGTTACAAATGAAAGTCGCTTTTAATGTCACTAACAACTCAGATGTTGCTGACGATAAAGAAAGCACTGACACAGAAACGTCATTCACGTTGGTTTACAGTTTTTAACCAATGTAGTTAAGTTAATGACATTAAAGTGACAAAAGGGACGAAAGTCCCTTTTTTATTTTCTTAAAATTAAGGTATTATAGCGGCCAATTTTGGTTGTAGACCTAGGGATATACCTACTCGTGAAAGTTTTTACACAATTTATTAGTGCTTTTATTCTACTTTGTAGTTTTAGTACTTTGGCTTTTACGCCAACAGCGTCTCAAATTGAGCAATTTAAAAAGTTACCTAAAGCTCAACAAGAAGCCCTCGCAAAACAGTATGGTGTTGATATATCAACGATCACTGGTACAAACCAATCTAATAATCAAAATAATACACAGCAGCAAAATAGTATTGGTGAGCGCGCAGAACCCGAAAAAGAAAAGCTTACAGATGAAGAGCGCTTTAAACCAAAAACAGACGAATTAAAGCCGTACGGTTACGAATTGTTTGCAGGTGAACCAACTACATTTATGCCAAGCGAAAATGCCGCAGTACCAGATACATATATTGTGGGCCCTGGCGATCAATTAAAAATAAACTTTTATGGTAAAGAAAGTGACAGTTTTGAAGTTATAGTTGACCGTGAAGGACGTATTAGTATTCCAGATTTAAGCCCTGTAGAAGTGACCGGTTTGACCTTTGCTGAAATTAAAGAATTAGTAAAAGTAAAAGTAGAGCAAGAGGTAATAGGTGTAAAAGCGTTTGTATCGCTTGGTCAGCTTCGTAGCATGCGTATCTTAGTGCTAGGAGAGGCTTACAAGCCTGGTAGCTACAGTGTTTCATCATTAACAACCGTTTCGCACGCATTATTCGTAAGCGGTGGCGTGTCTGACATTGGCTCTCTTCGTAATATTCAAGTTAAACGAGCAGGCAACGTAGTTGCAAACTTTGACCTTTACGACTTACTTATTAATGGCGATAGCAGTAACGATATCGTATTAAAGCCGGGCGATGCTGTATTTATTCCATCAGTTGGCGCTCAAGTAAGAGTTGAAGGTGCGGTTAAACGCCCAGCTATCTTTGAACTTAAAAAAGGTGAGTCTGCTAAGCAGTTATTAGCAATGGCCGGAGGCCTTAAACCAAATGCATATGCCAAAAGCGCAATTGTAGAGCGCTTTAACTTCGATCGCAAAGAAGTGCTATCGGTCGATTTTTCAAAATCGCAAATTAACTATATTCCACAAGATGGCGACCGTATTCGCTTTAATTCAGTTAGCTCGCAATATCAAAACTCAGTTAGCTTAATTGGTGCTGTAGCGCGCCCAGGCAATTATCAGTGGCATCAAGGCAAGCGCATTTCAGATGTACTTAAATCAGTACGTGGTGATTTACTACCGCAAGCCGATTTAAGCTATGGACTCGTAATCCGCGAAATAAATATAAACGGCGATATAGAAGCACACCAATTTGACGTTGCTCAAGCGATTATTAAAAATCCTGAAAATAACTTACAACTTCAAGCTAATGACAAAATTGTTGTATTTAGCCGTTTTGAAGAAAAAGAATTAGAGCAATCAACTCTAGCAAATATGGCCCTTAGTCAAGAGCAACAAGAGCAGCAACAAAAAGCAGAGCAATGGCATAAGTTTGAACAAAAAGAGTTCGAAAAATACATTGGCGTTAATCAAGAAGACGAAGAACTTGTTCTTGAAGACAATAAAATACTCACTATTGGTGAAATTTCTAAGCGCAAAGCAAAAGAAGAAGAAGACCAAGAACTCAAACCTGAAGATTACGCGTTATTTAGCCGCCATAATTTATTAGCGCCAATTATTGCTAAATTTAAGCAGCAAGCATCAGTGCAGCAAGCAATGCAATTAGTTGAGATTAGCGGAAACGTTACTTTCCCTGGTATTTATCCACTAATGATTGGTGGTGAGGTAAGTGATTTAATAACAGCAGCAGGTGGCTTGCTGGAGTCAGCATACATAAAACAAGCTGAAATTACGCGAATAGTAGCGAGTGATGGTTCTAAAATAGAACACTTACGATTTGATCTTGAAAGCGCCATGAAAGGCGACCTTCAAAGTAATATTACATTACAAAGTAAAGACAGCATAAACGTATTCGCTATTCCAAATTGGCAAGAAAATGTAAAAGTAGAATTAAAAGGTGAGCTTAAATTTCCGGGTACTTACACGATACGCCGAGGTGAAACGCTAACTGAATTACTTGAACGCGCGGGTGGTTTTTCAAAATTTGCAGAGCAAAAAGCAGCTGTATTTACCCGTACGTCGATTAAAGAGCAAGAGGAAAAGCAGTTAGCACGTTTATCTACAGAGCTTCGCCGTGATATAGCTTCTAAGAGCTTCCAAAACTCTGTAAGCAGTAGCACACTTTCATATGAAGAAATGAACAAGCTGTTAAACGACCTCGCGAGTGTTGAAGCCGTAGGACGTTTAGTAATTGATTTACCTTTAATTGTAAATAATCAACAAAACTTAGTATTACAAGATGGTGATACGCTTTATGTACCAAGCAAGCGTGATTCAATTAGCGTAATTGGTGAAGTTAATTACTCAACATCGCACCTATATAAAACTGGGGTGAGTGTTGATGATTATCTTGCTTTGAGTGGTGGCCTTAAAGAGCGTGCCGCTGAAGACAGGATTTACATTATTAAAGCCAATGGTTCAGTGAAAATACCAAATACAGGTGGCTGGTTTGCAGCAAATAATGCTGACCAGTTAGAACCAGGCGACACAATAGTAATACCAATGGACGCAGGACACATGGACAAGCTAACGCTTTGGAGCACAGCAACGCAGATTCTTTATCAGCTTGGTGTGGCAGTTGCAGCGATTGGTAGTTTGTAAAAAGTTAAGTAATAAGTCTTCAGTGATGAAGACTTATATAATTTCAACCTGCTCGCTATCGTTTATCGAATAGTTTGAATAAGTTATATTAAAGGTCTTAAAATTTTTATGTCAAATGATATTAAAACAATTGAGCTGGATACTACTCCTCCTAAGCATGAAAAAAATCATAATGAGATTGATTTACGTGAAGTCTTTAATGTTATTTGGAAAGGAAAATGGACTGTTGCAATTATTACTGTATTAATGGCTATAAGCTCTGTTTATTATGCAATACAACAACCAAATATTTATAAATCGGAGGCTCTTTTAGCTCCAGCCGAAACTAAAAGTAGTGGTGGGCTATCAGGTATAGCTGGTCAATTCGGTGGTTTAGCAAGCCTTGCAGGGGTCAATTTAGGTAGTCAAAGTGCAAATAAAACACAGCTTGCATTAGAGGTTTTAAAGTCAAGAATATTTACTAGTGAGTTTATAAAAAGACATGAAATATTACCTGATTTGATGGCTGTAAAATCATGGGAACTAAGTAGTAATACTATAGAATACGATAAAGAACTTTATGACGATGAAAATGGAAAATGGTTGCGAGCCGTAAAGGCACCTCGTAAACCAAAGCCTTCAATGCAAGAAGCTTATAAAGAGTTTATACAGATAGTTTCAACAAGTACTGATGTAGAAACTGGGATGGTAAAAATATCAGTAGAGCATGTATCACCTTTTATTGCTAAGCAATGGGTTAATTGGTTAATTCAAGATCTAAACGATGAAATGAAACAGCGAGATGTTTTGGAAGCGAATAGAAGTACAGAGTTTTTGACTAAGCAATTAGAGGAAACAAAAATAGCTGATATTCGTAGTGTGTTATATAAATTAGTAGAAGAACAAGCAAAAACTATTATGTTTGCAAATGTACGGGATGAGTATGTTTTTAAAACGATTGATCCCGCACTAGTGTCTGAGGAAAAAAGTAAACCGAAAAGGGCTCTTATTGTGATGCTCGGTGTCACATTAGGTGGTTTACTAGGTATTATATTAGTACTTATAAGACATTTTTTTAAAAAATAACTAACTAATTTATATCTTATTTATTTTTCTTAGTTTATTAGTAGTGGTGTCACTTTCAGCTTAATGTGTTTAAAAGGAATTTAAGGCTGGAATTTCGAGTTAATAACGATTGTTTCTGAGGTTTTGATAATGAATTATATTCAAAGTTTTAATTCTATCTATGGGGAAGAATTATAATGGCCAGTAAGGTCAAAATAGAAGAAGCTGATGAGGTGGCAAGTAACTCTGAACAGTTAGACGGTATATTTATAACTGAAAGCTTTAAATCTAAAAAAGAAGCTTTAAAACAAGATGTTATCTACGTTTTTTGTCCTCCTGAGTGTGCTTCTAAAATAGGTGGAATCATTGAAGATTATTCGTTTGATATCATTATAAATGATTACAGTGTTAAAGATTTTACTAAAAAGATAGTTTGTCATTATCAAAGCGATTATTTGACAAAGGAACAGAGAAAATTTCTAGTAGGAGCAACAGAGTGTGGTGCCTGGGTTGAGCCATTAATTAGCTATTTAGACGACCGTTTAAAATACACCGAGGTTAGACTACTCCGTAGTAATTATTTTTTGCACCAAAAAGCATTTTCTATTCTTTCAAATCAACGAACCCAAGTTGCAAAAAGGTTCATGGATGTAGCATGTGCATTGATTTTATTAATTATAACACTGCCCTTAGCAATTATAGCTGCAATATTAATAAAATTAGAAAGTTCTGGACCTATTTTATTTAAGCAAAAACGGACTGGGCAATATAATAAACAGTTTAAAGTCTATAAATTTAGATCTATGTGTAATGATGCAGAAAAGCATGGTGCTCAATGGGCTTCTAAAAATGATGTGCGAATTACTAAGGTCGGTAAGTTTATACGCAAAACACGCATTGATGAAATTCCTCAACTTATAAATGTTCTACAAGGCAACATGTCGATTGTAGGCCCCAGGCCTGAACGTGAAATTTTCATAAAAGATTTGGAAAAAGAAATTCCATATTATCGCTTTAGACATGCAGTTAAACCAGGTGTTACCGGGCTTGCGCAAGTGAGTTACCCATATGGTGCGTCTGTAGAAGATGCTATCTGGAAACATAAATATGATATTCACTATATTAAGCATCATTCGTCATTATTAGACTTGAAGATACTACTTCTAACTGTGAAGACTGTTCTATTCGGAATGGGTAGATAATGGACGAACCATTAGTATCAGTAATTATGCCAGCTTACAATGCACAAAACTATATAAAGCAAGCAATAGAATCTGTTCAATCTCAAACGTATAAAAACTGGGAGTTATTAATCACAGATGATCGTTCGATTGACAATACACAAGAAATTGTAGAGCAATATGTAGCTAAAGATCCGCGGATAAAGCTATTTATAAATGAAAGTAATAGCGGTGCGGGCGTTGCCCGCAATAATTCGATAGCTAATGCTAAAGGGCGCTTTATAGCATTTTTAGATGCTGATGATCAGTGGTTAGCCGAGAAATTAACTAAACAGATTAGTTTTATGCTCGACAATGGATATGCATTTACTTTTACAGGTTATCAAAAGTTGCAAGGGAGTAGTCTAAAAGGAATAGTCATACCTCCTGTTTTAACCAATTATAAAAAGTTGTTAAGTAGTAATGTAATAGGCTGTTTAACAGCTGTATATGATGTAAAAACTCTTGGTAAAATGTATATGCCTTTAATAAGAAAAAGGCAGGATATGGGGTTGTGGCTTAGTATTTTGAAAGAAGTTAAAGCAGCTTATAGTATTTCAGAGTCACTGGCTATTTATAGAGTCGACTCAGGTATGTCACAGAATAAATTAGAAATACTAAAATGGCAGTGGTTATTTTATCGTGAAGTAGTGAAGCTAAACATTTTTAAAGCGACTTATCACTTTTTTATATATTCGGTTAAAGGTTTTCTAAAACATAAAAAATGAAAATATTAGTTACAGGTGGTGCAGGGTTTATTGGCTCTGCCGTTATCCGACATATACTAGATAGTACTCAAGACTCTGTTATTAATCTTGATAAGCTTACTTATGCGGGGAACCTAGAGTCATTAAAATCAGTTCAGGCTGATGAGCGTTATACATTTGAGCAAGTCGATATTTGTGATCGTGTAGCCCTAGACCGTGTATTCAAAGAACATAAACCAGACGCAATAATGCATTTAGCTGCTGAAAGTCATGTAGACCGTTCAATTACAGGGCCGAGCGACTTTATTCAAACTAATATTGTAGGCACATATAACTTACTTGAGGCAGCTCGCAGTTACTGGAATAACTTAGAAGTTAATGCGAAAAAAGCATTTAGATTCCATCATATTTCAACGGATGAAGTATATGGAGATTTACCTCACCCAGATGAGCAAGTAGGTAATGGGTTAGGTAAAGCGCTACCTTTGTTTACTGAACAAACATCTTACGCACCAAGCAGTCCTTATTCAGCAAGTAAGGCGTCTAGCGATCACTTAGTTCGTGCATGGCAACGTACTTATGGCTTTCCTACAATCGTAACCAATTGCTCAAATAACTATGGGCCATATCATTTCCCTGAAAAGTTAATACCTTTAGTAATACTTAATGCGCTAGAAGGTAAAGACTTACCTATTTATGGTAAAGGTGATCAGATTAGAGATTGGTTATTCGTTGAGGATCATGCTCGAGCTTTATATAAGGTAGTAACTGAAGGTAAAATTGGTGAAACCTATAATATTGGTGGTCATAACGAAAAGCAAAACATCGAAGTTGTTAAAAGTATTTGCAGTATTCTAGATACTTTAGTGCCTAAGGACTCCCCGTACTCAGAGCAGATAACGTACGTGACAGATCGCCCTGGTCACGATAGACGTTATGCTATTGACTCGTCAAAAATGAGTACAGAGCTAAACTGGACACCAATAGAAACCTTTGAAACAGGCCTACGTAAAACGGTTCAGTGGTATTTAGATAATCAAACGTGGTGTCAAAACGTACAAGATGGTTCATATCAGCGTGAGCGTCTGGGCGAAATACATATGACAGCTAAAGGAAAATAGCATGAAAGGAATTATCCTTGCCGGAGGCTCCGGTACACGCCTTTATCCTATTACTATGGGTGTATCCAAGCAGTTACTCCCAATTTATGATAAGCCAATGATTTACTACCCGCTTTCTGTGTTGATGTTAGCGGGAATACGTGAAATCTTAATTATTACTACACCTGAAGATCAAGCGTCATTTAAACGATTGTTGGGTGATGGCTCACGCTTTGGTGTTGAGCTTAGTTACACAATACAACCAAGTCCTGATGGTTTGGCTCAAGCGTTTATTTTAGGTGAAGAGTTTATTGGCTCTGACGACGTTTGCTTATTGCTAGGCGATAATATTTTTTATGGGCAAGGGTTCTCACCTAAGTTGAAGCATGCGGTTGAGAATGCCAAAAATGGGCAAGGAGCGACTGTATTTGGTTATCAAGTAAAAGATCCGGAACGTTTTGGTGTCGTTGAATTTGATGATAACCATAAGGCGATTTCCATTGAAGAGAAGCCAGCTAAACCAAAGTCTGATTTAGCGGTAACCGGTTTATATTTTTACGATAATTCAGTTGTAGAAATAGCAAAACAAGTTAAGCCCTCGCATAGAGGTGAGCTAGAGATAACGTGCTTAAATGAAATTTATTTAAAGCAAAATAAGCTTAATGTTGAAATACTTGGTCGCGGCTTTGCTTGGCTTGATACAGGTACGCATGAAAGCTTACTTGAAGCGGCTCAATTTGTAGAAACAATAGAAAAGCGCCAAGGCTACAAAATAGCTTGTCTAGAAGAAATTGCATTCAATAATAAGTGGCTAACTAAATCTGAAGTGGAAGCGCTTGCAGCCCCAATGCTTAAAAATAGTTACGGTCAATACCTAATGAGTTTAGTAAAAAGTAATGCATAATCACTTAACTTTGAAGGAGTGGGATAGCCACTTTTTTAACAAGACAATATTTTCACTTGAGCTAACAAGTGATGATATAGAAAATAAAAATTGGCCTAGTAACTCACTAGTAACAACTAAAGTTAGTTCAAATAACTATCACTATTTAGATAAAATGAATAAGTACGGCTTTAGCTTTGTTGAGGGAGAAGTTGTATTTCAAAAAAGCTTGCTAGACAGCAATGACGTAGTTTCACTACCAAGTTTTAATTGTTATCTAGCGCTAGAAAGCGATATTGATGAACTTAAACGTACAGTAAGTGATTTATATGTGAAAAGTCGTTTTAGAGAGCCGTGGTTTTCTCCAAGTGAAAGAGATTGCTTTTATCAAACGTGGATCGAAAATGCAGTTTTATCTAAATTCGATGACTGTTGCTTAGTCTTAAAGAACGAAGGTAATATTTCTGGTTTTATTACCATTCGGATTAGAAATAAAGAAGCCGTTATAGGGCTTATTGGAGTAGCTAGTCGTTTTCAGGGGCAGGGAATAGGTAGTGAACTGCTAAAGCTAATAGAGGCCTACTGTTTAGCAAATAACGTTAGCAAGATAAAAGTTGCAACACAAACTAGCAATACCCCCGCAGCAAATTTATACAGTAAAAATGGTTTTAGCATTGCTGATATATCATATTGGTTTTATAAACAGGTTTAAAAATGATCCCTTTTAATATTCCTCCTAAAGTAGGCACAGAATTAGCGTATATCGAACAAGCGATTGCATCAGACAAGTTATGCGGCGATGGTTACTTCTCTAAAAAGTGCGAAAAATGGTTTGAAGACAGCTTCAACACAACAAAAGCATTACTAACTCCCTCATGTACAGCATCGTTAGAGCTAGCCGCTATTTTGATAGATATTCAGCCAGGCGATGAAGTTATAATGCCCTCCTATACATTTGTATCTACAGCGAATGCGTTTGTATTACGTGGTGCAAAAATTATATTTGTTGACGTTCGTCCGGATACAATGAATATTGATGAAACACTTATTGAAGCTGCGATTACGGCTAAAACAAAAGCAATAGTGCCAGTACATTACGCAGGTGTAGCTTGTGAAATGGATACAATACTCACTATCGCAGAAAAACATGACTTGTGGGTAGTAGAAGATGCAGCACAAGGCGTAATGTCTACCTATAAAGGTAAAGCACTAGGAACTATTGGTCATATAGGCTGCTATAGCTTTCATGAAACTAAAAACTACTCATCGGGTGGCGAAGGTGGGGCAATTTTAATTAATGACCCTAAGCTGGTTGAGCGAGCTGAGATTATACGTGAAAAAGGAACAAATCGTAGCCAGTTCTTGCATGGTATCGTCGATAAATACACGTGGCAGGACATAGGGTCGAGCTTTTTACCAAGCGAGTTACAAGCGGCTTATTTATATGCACAACTTGAAGCCGCAGACACGATAAATAATTTTCGTTTATCAATATGGGAACGTTATTACAGTGAACTTAGCCAAAAGTTAAAAGCAGAGCAGTTACCTCATATTCCCGATTCATTAACGCATAATGCGCATATGTTTTACATTAAACTAAATTCAAATGAAGAAAGAAATGAATTTATTAGTTATATGAAAGAGCAGGGTATTACAACACCTTTTCATTATATCCCACTGCACTCAAGTCCAGCGGGTAAGCAATTTGGTGGGTTTATTGGTAATGATCTTCATACATCGGCTGAAAGTGCAAAGTTAGTACGTTTGCCGCTTTATTTTGGGATGCTTACAGAGGATCAAAATAAAGTAATAATAGCTATATTTAATTTTTTCTTTAGTAATTAACTACTTTAATAATAAATGAAAACTAGGGAAAAAATGAAAATAGTACATATTTCTAGCTGTGATAAATTCCTACCCCCTTATATAGAATTTATTAGAAAGCATTTCGATTTTTCAGAACACCAGTTTTTTTTAACTAGTGGAATGGCTGACTCTTTAATTACAACATCTAATAACGTTTCTTTAGCTAAACGTGGTCTGTTATCTCGGCTCAAGCATTATAAAAATGTACTTATTGGAATGCATAAAGCAGAAAAAATAATACTACATGGGTTATTTGATATTCGTATAATTCAAATGCTTTTTTTTACCCCATGGTTATTAAAAAAATGCCATTGGGTTATGTGGGGTAGTGACTTATATGTTTATCAATTTTCAGATAGAGATAATGCATTTAAGCGTAGAGAGTTTTTTAGAAAGTTTGTAATAAAAAATGTTGGTTTTTTAATAACTTATATACCAGGAGATGCTGCGTTAGCACGTGAGTGGTATAAAGCAAAAGGCCAAATTTTAGAGTGTATTATGTACACTAGTAATCTTTATAAAGATCACAAGTTAGACGTAGATACTTCACAGAGCATCAATATTCAATTAGGGAACTCAGCTGATCCAAGTAATGAACATATTGATGCGCTTGAGAAGCTATTAAAATTTAAAAATGAAAATATTAATATCTACGTTCCCTTATCTTACGGGCCGGCAGGGTTATCCACATATACCGAAAATGTCATAAAGCAAGGCAAAGAGTGGTTTGGTGAAAAGTTTAAACCAATGTTAAGTTTTATGCCTTTCGATGAATACCTACATTTTTTATCGACTGTCGATATTGCTATTTTTAACCATAAACGTCAACAAGCTATGGGGAATACAATAGCGCTATTAGGCTTAGAGAAAACGGTATATATCAGAAGTGAAACCACACAATGGGAATTTTTTCATTTAAAAGGAATTAAAATTGGAGATATAAACCAATTGAATTCATTAGATAAAATTGATGTAAAAACAAATTCTGAAATTATAAAAAAATACTTCTCAGAAGAGCAATATTTACAACAACTCAAAAATATTTTTACTCAGTGAATACCTTACTTAATTTATTGTTTAATCGCTACTGACTAATGAGAAGTTATGGAACTTAAAAAAATACTTGTTTTTGCATTGGGCCCCATAGGAGGAGCCATTTTAGGTTTTGTAACTTTACCATTGATCACGTGGTTTTTTACTACTGAAGATGTTGGCCGAATTGCAATGTTAAATGTAGCTATAGGCTTTTCTACATTGTTTTTCAGTCTGGGCTTGGACCAAGCATACGTAAGAGAATACCATGAAGCCAATAGTAAACCTGCGTTGTTTAAAGCTACATTTCTGCCCGGTTTTGCACTACTAACCGTTATATTATTGATTATTTTAAGTTTAGATGGAGCACTTTCAAAATGGCTGCTTGATATCGATAGCCTACTATTAAGCGTCTTAATCGCTAGTGTTTTGATATCCACATTTATAGCTAGATTTCTATCACTAATCTTGCGTATGAATGAAAGAGGTTTAGCATACTCAATGAGTCAAGTGTTGCCTAAAATATTACTTATTGTAATTATAGTAAGTTATGTTTTTTTTAACACTTCTAAAAACATCACTAATCTTATAATTGCTAATGTAGCATCAACTATTTTCATTTGCTTAATTTTTGTTTGGAATACTCGAAAAGAGTGGCTGGCAGCTGTAAAAGAAAATATTGATTATATTTACTTGCAAAGATTACTTAAGTTTGGAGTTCCATTAATTTTTGGAAGCCTAGCATTTTGGGGGCTAACTGCAACTGATAGGGTCCTTTTAAAAGAGTTATCAACTTTTAATGAGCTAGGTATCTACTCCGTGGCTGTAAGTTTTGCAGCCGCAGCAACTATATTTCAAAGTGTATTTTCAACAGTGTGGATCCCTACAGTCTACAAATGGGCCTCTACAGGAGAAGACCTTAATAAAATAGATAACGTAAATCGTTATGTATTGTTAGTTGTAATCGTTTTATTTTGTCTTGCTGGTTTATTTTCGTGGTTGGTTACTCTTATTTTGCCTTCTCAATATAAAGAAGTTCAATGGATTTTAATCGCATGCTTAGGTTTCCCTTTACTCTATACATTATCAGAAACTACAGTGATTGGTGTAAACATTTCACGTCGCTCTGGTTTTTCAATGGTGGCCTCAATTTTGGCCTTCATAAGTAATCTGATTGGAAATTACTATCTTATCCCGTACTGGGGAGCTGCTGGAGCTGCAGTAAGTACATGTTTCTCATTTTGGTTGTTTTTTTTATTAAGAACAGAGTTCTCTATTTATTTATGGAGGCCAATGCCAAGAGTTTTACTATATGGCTATACTACTTTATTAGTTAGCGGGGCTATAGGAAATACATTATATGGTGATGTTTTAGGTGATTACTTTATTTTATATTGGCTATTATTGTTATTAAGTACTTTGGCTTTTTTTAAAGACGAATTGAATGAAAGTAAATTGTTTCTAATAGATAATCTTAAAATGAAATCTATTAAAAGTTAAATGTTAATTATTGCGATAGTTGTAATCTCATACACGTCAAACGCAGCAATGCGCTATAGCTAAAAATATTAAGAAGGTAAAAATGATAAAAAGTTTGATATGGAAATTAGTATTAATTATAAACTCTCAGCTTATAAGGTTCTTTGGAGGCTATGATTTTTCTGAAAAATTTAGAGAAATTGCTTATAAAGGAATGCTTTTTAAGTTAAAAAAGCAAAACGTAGAAATTGGAAAAAATTCAGTTGTTTATAATACGAAATTTTCTTACAGCAGCAAGGGAGATCGTTTTTACATTGGAAGCAACACAACTATAACAGGAGCTACGTTACTCGGGCATGATGCTTCTCCATGTGTGTATTTAGACGAGTTAATAATGAAGCCAAATGTGTGGTCTTCAGGTTCTCGAAGGTCTTTTAGAGATCCAATCAACATAGGAAGCAATGTTTTTATTGGCCACGGCTGTATTGTTTTGCCAGGCATAACAATCGGAGATAATACGATAGTGGCTGCAGGAAGTGTTGTTACAAAAAACTTGGAAGGTAATTTTGTATATGCCGGAAATCCAGCTAAAAAAATTAAAGATATAGATAGTTATAAAAGTAAATATAAGAGCTTGTTAAGTGACTTCCCAGAAAAGTTTTGATTTAAAAACGTTAGTAATATACATTTTTGCTTTGTGTGGCCCTTTATCTACAACGTTTTTAGATAAGCCTAACCTAGCGTTATTAACGTCACTTTTTTTTGGTTTATTTCTTATTAGTTTTATAAGCAATAAACTTAAATTTGATAATGAAATAGTCAAAGCTTTTCTTTTTTCTTATTTTTTCATTCTGCTTTTCTCAATAATCGGTGGATACACTGTCTCTAGCCTATATTCAAGCCCTGAACAAATGAGTAAAACACTCTCCAGGATTGTAACTATGTGTCTTGGGCTTGTTGTTATTGTATCTATTGGAGATTGGATATATAAGAGAAAAGATGAGGAGCTAAAGTTTTTCATTAAATTATCTTTTTTAGCTACGGTTTTATTTGCCCTCTTAGGGGGATATCAAATTTTAGCTAATAAGTTTGGCTTACCTTTCATAGAAACTAGATCTGATGTTTATGGCACTGATTACTCAATGAGAGAATCACTTGGGTTTCGATTGACATCAATAGCTAGAGAGCCAAATTTTTATTCCCCAATATTATTTGAATCATTATGTCTTGCATTTGCTGTTTTAAGTAGAAAAAAGTTTATTATATTTTTAATCGTAACTTTGTTTTTAATGTTTAAAACATTATCCACAGGTGTTTATGCGCATGCTATTTTGTTTTTTACTTTAGCTTTTATATTTTCTAGGGTGAAACGCCTTTATAAAATATTGCTTTTTTCTCTTTTGGGTGTTGCATTTTCTTTGTTTATATATATAAACCTTGATTCTTTTTGGTTGCAGTACTTTATATCTAAATTAGGCGCAGAAGCTTCCGGCTCATCTTTGAGAAGTAATGTATACATTACGGTTTTAAAAACATTTTTAGAGTCACCGTATATAAATATTTTCTTTGGCCATGGCTTAAATTCTTTAACTAGCTTTAATGATTTTTCCTTACATACAGAAAATTTAGAATTTGCTATTTCGAATAACTTATACATAGATTTTCTCTGGGATGCGGGAGTTTTTGGTTTACTATTTTATATTTTAGGAATGTTGTACGTTTTTATAAAATTAAACATTATCAAACATAGTAGCAAAATAGGTTTCTGTGCATTTATGATGTTTTTAAGCTTGTTAATATCTTCCTTATACCGCTCAGAGTATACTACAACCCACTTCTTTTGGGTTTTATCAAATATTTTAGTTTTATACTGTTTATCAAAAAAAAGGTCTCATGATGACACTTGATATGTTGTTTTCCACATTTGGAGAGCGAGTGGAAGTACTCGCTAAAAATTTACCTCAAGAAAATGAAAAAGTAACATTAATTATTTGTCATCAAACTACTCAAAAACTCTCCGATTCAGTAAAAAATATATTCAAGGCTAGAAATGATGTTAAATACTTTGCTCTAAATTCAGTTGGAGTAACAAAGAGCCGTAATTTCGCAATGGAAAAATCAAGCGCTGATATAATTATGTTTTGTGATGATGACGTACAATATTCAGCAGATGTGTATGAAAATGTAAGTGCTGCGTATATTAGCAATCCTAGCTATGGTTTTATAACTTTTGCGTATACTAAAACAGGCTTAGGTTTACACAAATTTTCAAATTCCTCGTTTTCACATAATTCAAGAACAATTTTAAATGTTGGCACTATAGAAGTTACATGTAAAAGGGAGAACTTGAAAAACGTTAAAAAATGGTTCCCAGAAGATATGGGAGCTGGTGCTAAATATTATTTGTGTGATGAACCTGTTTTCTTGTCAAGGTTGCTTAAATCTGGGTTAAAAGGGAGGTATGTTCCTATTACTATTGGCGAACACCCACCAGAGTCCAGTGGTGTAGGGTTTAAAGATATTAATGCGTTAGTTTCAAGAATGTATTGCTTTACTCGGATATTTGGCTCTTTCGTAGGTCGTTTATTATATTTAGTTTTTATTTTAAAAAACTATCCTCGCTTTAAAAATATTTCTTTATTTTGTAAAAGTCTAACCGTATTTTTTAAAAAAGTTGATTAAGTTATGAGTAAAAAAATATTATTAGCTAATGCATCATTTTACCCAAGCGTAGGTGGTGTTGAAAACTCCTTAAGAAGTTTATCAGAAGAGTTTAACAAACAGGGCATGAGTGTAACGATAATTGCTAGTAACGAGAGAAAGTTACCTGAATATGAAAGGTTATTTGGAGCTGATGTTTATAGATATAAATATGTCCCTCTTTTTGGATATTTTATAACAATAGCTTTATTGATGAAGAAATTAAAAGTATCAAATTTTGATCTTGTTGTATCTCGACATATAGCAACAACATTTGTTTTGCTATTGCTCAAAGTGAAAAAAGTCAAATATATTGTTCCAGGAGTCTATAAGCATCAAAATATAGGCCTGAGAAATACTTTTTCGGGAAAAATTAAGTACTTCATAAATTGTAAGCTTGAAAAGTATGTACTCCAAAATACAGATGAAGTTTGTGTATTTAGCAATACCATGGAATCTCAAGTTGGAGAGCTACGGGATAAGGAAATAGTAAGGCTTTACCCTGGCGTAAATGCACAAAGGTTCTTCCCTGTTGATGCGAGTGAAAAAAATCGATTGAGGACCCAAGAAGAATTGCCTTCTAATAAAAAAGTAATTTTTTCAATAGGACGATTTGTTGATGTCAAAAATTTAAAGCTTGCCATAGATTCACTCAAGCAACTTGATGATAGTGTTATTTTAGTATTAGTTGGCGACGGGCCTCTTAATAATCAATTAAGGAACTATGCCAGGGAGATCGGGATTGCTGAGCGTGTTTTTTTCAGAGGTGCGACTAAGGTTCCAGAGAAGTACTTTAAGCTTGCTGATGTGTTTTTATTAACGTCTACATATGAACCTTTTGGGCAAGTTCTTTTAGAAGCTTCAGCTAGTAAATTACCTGTTGTTGCCATTAATAGTGATATTTATGGAATACAGACGGCTACAAAAGAAATATATAACAACTTTGAAAGCTTAGTTCATTTAAGTGAAACAAAGGAGGCTCTAGCCTATTCTACAAAAATTAATGAAGCTCTTAACGCAAAAATAGATGACAAGCAGCACATTTCATTCTTAGAGCAATACTCTTGGGCTAACATGTCGAAAAAGCTATTAAGCTAAAAATAATTTTATAATTTTATAATTTATATATGCAAGCATGCGTCTAGGATATTAATTACTTTACTGGCGTATAGCTTGCTGATTTTAAAATTTTATTCCACATAATTTAAATATGTATGGCTACCACAAGCTACTTTCCAATTTCTATAATTACCTCTCTACTTAAAACTTGTTTGTACCTTACTGCTAACGCACTTTTTGCATCATCATCGCCATGCACAATTTTTATATAGCTTGGCTTTTTATGCATACCTGTTACAAACTTAATTAACCCATTTTGATCGGCATGGGCGCTATAGCCACTAATCGTATGTACTTTGGCGCTTATAGTAATGCGAGCATCGTTTATAAAAACATAGCCATTACGTGGGCCATATTTTTGAATTTCGCGGCCTAACGTTTTATTACCTTGGTAACCTACAAACAATACATCGGTGGTTTTATCATTTAAAAATCGCTCAAGATAATTAACTATTCGTCCACCAGTACACATACCACTTGCCGCTAATATTATGGCTGGTGTTTGTCGCGAACTTAAATAGTTAATAACAGCCAAATGCTCCTTGTGTGTATCAACCGTAGTTAGATTTTTAAAATCAAGCGGGTGCCTACCGTTTGAAACTTTGCGTTTAGCTTCACTGTCCCAAGTGTTTAAAGTTTTTGTATTGCTCAGTAAAATTGGCTGCCATGGGGGAGTCGAGTATTACGTGAATGTCTCGCCACTTAGACTTTTTAGATGAGCCATGTATGAGTTGCTCAAGCTCATATAGCAGCTCCTGTGTGCGGCCAATACTAAAAGCAGGAACTAAAAAAAACGCCGTTGTCGGCTACGGCGCGTTCAATAATGTTTTTTAGCGTTTTTGTACGCTCTTTACGGCCTTGGTGATTTTTATCGCCGTAGGTTGATTCAATAACTAGAGTGTCGGCTTTATAAGGCGCTTTAGGCGAAGGGAGTAGCGGGGTATAGGGCGCGCCTAAATCTCCTGAAAACACAACGCGATGTTTGTTGTTATCATTATTTGTAACGTCAATTTCAACGTAGGCAGAACCTAATATATGCCCAGCACGCTGAAATCTCGCCTTAGCTTTATTGAGCCCTTTGCAAGGTAGTTCAAACCACGTTTTATAATCAACAGCAACTATGCGTTTATTTAATAAGCTTAAGCAGGCAGCTATAATTTTAGGGTCGCGGGTTACACCTACTTTTAAAGCATCTTCAATTACCAAAGGTAATAAACTGGCCGATGCAATACTTGTAAAAATAGGGCCTTTAAAACCGGCTGCTAACAAGTAAGGAATTCGACCAACATGGTCAATATGGCAATGGGTAACAATAAGCGCAGTAACATGGGTAATATCAAATTCAATTGATAAATCTGCTTTAGAATCTTCGCCTTGAAATAACCCGCAATCAACAAGCACACTTGTTTGCTCGTTAACTACCAGCTCGTGACACGAACCAGTAACTCCATTAACCGCTCCGTGATGAAGTATTTGCATAGGATATCTAAATTTATTTTTTAAAGTAAAGTTAAAACTAGAGCTAAACAGTGATTTTAGCAAAGTTTGACTACGTTGTTATTGCAGATACCATCTCTCATTTTAAGCTTCAAGGTCGTATTTAACTTTCTTGGAGCTTAAACGCTTCTTGGTTTTTTATTACACCAAAACATATATGAATTAGCTTTCGCATATTTGCACACACAGCTTGCATCGGTGTTTTACCATTATTTATTAAC
>NZ_JADYXA010000019.1:0-70952 GCF_015864495.1 Pseudoalteromonas sp. SWYJZ98
TCAGTTGTTTGTAATGTCTCATTGTAAAATCTCTTGCCGGAGAAAAAGTAGTTAGCTTATGAGCAACTGACCACTTAATCTAGCCAAAACAAGTTATGCACTTACAATTTGAATCTAGGCTATATTGGTGTCTAGTGTAATACATATTACGAGCTGAAATAACCATGAAACAAGATCTAAAAGCTGCTTTACTTACTGCCATTATTTATCCTGGTGCGGGGCATTTTTCTTTAAAAAAACACCTTATAGGCGCTATTTTTGCGGGTGTATTCTCTGTTCTTTTAATTTTAACCTTTCAAGATATATTTGCGATTGCACAGTGTACTGCAAATGAAATTGTAAACGGAAAAATACCCATGTCGGTTACGGCCATTTTAAAAGCCGCGCAACAACCTTCTGACACCTGCGCTCAACTCGCTGAATATAAGTATGTACCTTTAATGATTATAATTTGGGTGCTGAGCATTATGGATGCATACCGTTTGGGCAGAAAAGCGCTGCCTACTAAAAAATAAGCGACTTAATCAGAACTAGGTTTGGTTGGCTTATTAATATTTTACCCTGACATTTAGCTATTATTGATGGCGGTAATAATTATTATTACCGCCTTTTCCATTTTTATACATATTTTTTGTAACCGAGATTTCTGCCTGCACCATGTAAACATCGTGTAAATGCCTGTATATACTGAGTAAAATCCTCAAACCTCGTTAAATCGTTCACTTGTTGAAGTTTAGTTAATTAAAATCCTTCTTCTTGTACCTTTTTATTCATTTAATGTTATTAAATAAGTGGTACTTTCTGCTCGCCAAATTAACTTTATTTGACTATTAAGTATTGGTTTGGTGTCAATTTATTACGTCAAGCAATGACGACTGATAATTTCAATTTAAGGAAATACGATGAATAACAGTTCAAATAATCACAAAAGAAAGGATTTTAAAGTGGCGAGCTTATCGTTAGCTTTATTATTAGGATGCTCAACAATGGCCAATGCCGCTGTTGAAAAGTTAACGGTGAGTGGGAATCAAATTCTTGCAGGTGGAGAAAACACAAGCTTTGCAGGACCTAGCCTATTTTGGAGTAACACCGGTTGGGGCGCTGAAAAGTTTTATACAGCACAAACAGTAGCAAAGGCAAAAACTGAATTTAATGCAACATTAATTCGTGCAGCTATTGGTCATGGTACGAGTACTGGTGGTAGTTTGAACTTTGATTGGGAGGGCAATATGAGCCGTCTTGATACTGTTGTAAACGCAGCTATTAGCGAAGATATGTACGTTATTATTGATTTTCATAGCCATGAAGCACATACCGATCAGGCAACTGCAGTTCGCTTTTTTGAAGAGGTAGCTACTAAATATGGGCAGTACGACAATGTTATTTATGAAATTTATAACGAGCCGTTACAAATTTCGTGGGTTAACGATATTAAGCCTTACGCAGAAACAGTTATTGATAAAATTAGAGCAATCGATCCTGATAACTTAATTGTGGTTGGTACGCCTACGTGGTCGCAAGATGTTGATGTGGCATCACAAAATCCAATTGATCGCGCCAATATTGCTTACACTCTGCATTTTTATGCTGGCACGCATGGTCAATCGTATCGAAATAAAGCACAAACAGCACTCGATAACGGCATTGCACTATTTGCTACAGAGTGGGGAACAGTTAATGCTGATGGCAATGGTGGTGTTAATGCTAATGAAACTGATGCATGGATGGCATTTTTTAAAACAAACAATATTAGCCACGCTAACTGGGCTTTAAACGATAAAAACGAAGGTGCATCGTTATTTACTCCAGGCGGTAGTTGGAATTCACTAACATCGTCAGGCACTAAAGTTAAAGAGATCATTCAAGGTTGGGTGGTAGTACGGTCGCTTTAGACTCTGATGGCGATGGTATAAGTGACAGCCTTGAGCAGTGCGATAATACTCCCGCAGGTACAACGGTTGATAGTATTGGTTGTGAGGTAACTGACAGCGATGGCGATGGTATTAGCGATAGTGTTGATCAATGCCCTAATACACCTGCAGGTGAAACTGTTAATAATGTAGGTTGCGTTGTTGAAGTAGTTGAACCACAAAGCGATGCGGATAACGATGGAGTGAATGATGATATTGATCAGTGCCCAGATACACCCGCTGGTACAAGTGTTGATACAAACGGATGCAGTGTTGTAAGTTCAACAGATTGTAATGGTATTAATACATATCCTAATTGGGTGAAAAAAGATTATTCGGCCGGTCCGTTCACTCACAATAACACCGACGATAAAATGCAATATCAAGGCAATGCGTATAGCGCAAATTGGTATACAAACAGTATTCCCGGAAGTGATGCTTCGTGGACGCTTCTTTATAGCTGTAATTAAGCGCGTTTAATAAAATAAACGAAGAAGGTAAATAATGTTTTTACCTTCTTTTTAAAAGTATTAGCCTTTATAAACACTTTGGTGTTGATCAGTGATGTTGTAGCTAGGGGAGTTTATGTTATCTATATAACGCCAATCGGTTGTGATTTGTTCTTTAGTAATAGTCAGTAACATATAACCACGGTGTGATAAGTCACAATAATTTAAGTCGTTTATTAGTAATGTAAGCGAGTCAGCCATTTGCTTTGCTTGTGCTGTATTAAGCGCTAAATAATGCTCCATCCCCGGGGATGTAACACCAGGCGTTGCAAATTCTACTCCTACGCTTTCGCCTTTTGCATTTTTTAATGTGCCATGCCACGCATTGTGCGTATCACCTGCAACCACGACTAACTTTTTATTTAATGCAGTAACGCTTTTGTATAATGCTTCGCGCTCGCTTGGGTAACCATCCCACGCATCTAAATTGTAAGGCATTAAAGTATTTACGCGTGCGAGTTGCGCGGGCGTTACCGCTTTATTTGCTAATACGGCTTTTTTAATGGCAACAAGCTCTTTTAATACCTGAGGTATTTTAGTGCGATCGGATTGCGAGAATATTTCAGTAGGTAGCCACATTTTAGTCATTAATACTTGCTGGCCTAATATTTGCCACTTTGCATTTGATTTAGTTATTGCACTGGTGAGCCAATTTAGTTGTGTGCCACCTAGTAACTGCCTTTTTGGATTATTTAAATCACTGGCAAAGCGCGCAACATCCATTTGTTTGGTCTCTAGGTTTTTATAGTCGCTGTAAGCGAGTTGTTTATCGCGCGCTATTACGCGAGTATCTAGCATGTGCAAGCTTATTAAATTACCAAAATCGAAGGTGCGGTATATTTGCGGGCTTTGTTCGCCCATAGGTGGCCTAATTGGCAGCCATTCGTAATAGACTTGAATAGCTGCTGCACGGCGCTTAAAAAAGTCACCTTCATCAGGGGTATGATTTTCAGCACCACTTTTGTAGGTATCATTAGTAACTTCGTGATCATCCCATATTGCGATAAAAGGCGCTGCAGCGTGAAGTGCTTGAAGGCCTTGGTCTGTTCTGTAAATGGCATAGCGCTTACGATAGTCGCTAAGGGTAATAATTTCACCGCTGTTATCGGCTGCTAATTGGCGGCCAATTTTTTCAGCATTTTCGGTAGCGTATCCGCCCATTGGGTATTCGTAAATGTAATCTCCCAAATGCAGTACTACATCTAAATCTTTTTGCTTAGCGGCATCGGTGTAGGCATTAAAGTACCCAGCAGGGTAGTTTGAGCACGACACAACAGCCATTTTTATTTGCTCAACATTGTTTATTGGTAGTGTTTTAGCACGGCCAATTGGGCTTTGTGTATTTAAACCCATAAAACGATAAAAGTACTCTGTGTTTGGAGCAAGTTCTTGCACATCTATTTTTATTGTAAAGTCTCGGCTTTTATCTGTTTGTTCGCGCCCGCTGCGGATGATGTTTTTAAATTGAGAATCACTTGCCAGCTCCCAGGCAACAGTAACTTCAAAATTTGATTGAGCAGTGGTTGCACGTGTCCAAATTATTAAAGCATTACTGAGCGGATCGCCACTAGCTACACCGTGTTTAAATTCAATAGCCGATAGAGGTTTGTTTACTAGTGTTTGAGCACAACCTGTAATGGCACTCGATACTGCTACGGTAAATATACTTGCTGCTGAGGTTTTTAAAAAATTTCGACGTGATGAAAGGGTCATACTGCACTTTTTGAATTATTTATAGTGGTGTGCACTTTAGCGGGTAGATATGACGTTTTTATAAACGCTAAATGTATTTAGTGTGACGGTATTAATACATTTAAACCCTTTTATTTATTAACTAAAAAATAGTCAAAAAATTAAATTAAATGGTTAAATTAACAAGGTATGAATTTTTTAAATTAAAGAGATGAATGTAAAACTGTTTAATTACAGTTACTTACTATTTATTTTTGTGTTGGCACAACCCTTGAGTATGTAACTACGTCTAAACAATACACAAACAAGGAATACCATTATGAAACATTCAATTAAAATCGCTATGGCAAGTTTATTAGTATTAGGTTCTGCGCAAGTACATGCAACAGAAGTGGACCTAGATGTAACTGATATATTAACTCAAAGTGTAGCAAACTACGTAAAGCAAACCACAATCGAGCTTGAAAAATCACTAAAGGAAACGCTTTATTTTGATGCTAAAACTGTTTTAGAGGGTTTATTAGATGAGCCCGCTTTAACAGATAGCACAGCGCTTAAAAATACTGACACTAGTATTAAAAACGCAAAATAAATTATTTAAAGGATTAAAACGATGAGCAGTGAACTTGGATTATTTGCATTAATGTTAGCACCCGTAGTCAGCATGATTAGCGCTTACTACTCGGTTCAAGTGTTTAAAGCTATGGGAGGTTGGTTTAATCTTTAGCCAATTATATAGCTGGTAATTAATTCGATTCATACAAAGCTGATCGACTTAGCAAAAGCGCACGTAAATAAAGACAGAATGTTTGAAAGAAGTAGACTTTATGAAACGTGCGATTTTTCCATTACCCATTTTTATGTTACCAGAAGGCTATACGCGATTACGCATATTTGAGCCTCGCTATTTAAATATGGTTAAAACCGCATTAAAAAACAATACAGGGTTTGTGCTTTGTACATTTGAGCACGACACGCCATTTAATATAAGCGCGCAAGGTTGCCTTGTTGATATTATTGATTTTGACCAAGACGACAACGATGTATTATTAATCGATGTGTTTGCTTCTCAAAGTGTTCAAATAAATGATGTTTATCAAGACGAGGACGAACTGCGACATGGTTTGGTGTCTTCTTGTAATACGCCATACTGGTATAAGGATTCTAACAACTCAGTTGGCGAACATGACTTATTGCATGATGCGCTTTTAAACGTGTTTAAAAGTAATCCAGAACTTAATTTACTGTACAAAAAAACTCACTTTGACAAACTGCCTTGGATTGCAGCTCGTTGGCTTGAGCTCCTACCTATTTCTATTGAGAAAAAACAGCAACTTGCGTTTGAAACGAACTTTGATAACTTACTGAATTTCCTCCATACTGTGATTAATAACGAATTTGCCTAAATTTTATGATCCTAAATTAATTATTGCCCGTATAAATTAATACAAAAGCAATAACGGGATAAATTATTATGGTAAGTCAACAACAGTCACCACGTTGTGAACCTAATACAGGTAAGTACACTGCCATGCCAGAAACGCCGAGTAAAGAACTCATGCAAGCGCTTATAGATGTTGCACAGTCACGCGATAAAAAAGCATTTTCCTATTTATTTGAATACTTTGCGCCTAAAATTAAACGCTTTGGAATTAAGCAATTTGGTGTTGAAGCTCAAGCAATGGAGCTTGTGCAAGAGACGTTAACATCTGTTTGGCGTAAAGCACATTTGTATCACAGTGATAAAGGTGCGGCTACTACGTGGGTTTATACCGTTATGCGTAATGCTTCATTCGATATGCTTCGTAAAATGAAAAGTAATAAAGAAGAAAATATAAGCGAAGATATTTGGCCGTTATTAAACGAATCACAAGATACACAGCACGAATACAGTGATCATTTAGAAGATAAACAAATTAAACGTTATTTAGACAAATTACCTATTGCTCAACGCGAAGTGGTAAGAGGCGTTTATTTTCAAGACATGTCGCAAGAGCAACTTGCACATCAACTTAATATTCCAGTAGGCACGGTAAAATCACGATTACGTTTGGCCTTGCAAAAATTACGTAATGAAATGGGAGATCAGCATGATTAAACATCACCCGAGTGAAACTTTACTGACACAGTATTGCGATGCATCACTTGCTACATCATTGAGTTTAGCCGTTTCTATACATGTAGATATGTGCCCTGTGTGCCAAGCTAAAGTAGCTAAAATTGAGGCAAGCAATGCAAACGCATTATTCAGCGAAGAGCCAGCGCAATATGAGAAACCTCAAGCTGAGCAACCTGAGTTACTTGAAGAATTTGAATTGAATGTGCTTGATATGATCACGTCTGATGATTCTATCGACGAAGTTTATGAAGTAGAACCTGTTTCTATTAAAGTTAATGAGCATAACTATCAGCTTCCACGTGCGCTAACGCGTATTTCTCACAGTAAATTTACCCAAGTGGGTAAGCTTGCGAGATCGCGTATTGCACTTGATGATGGCCCATTACGCTCTAGCTTGTTACATATTGATGCTGGTGGTGAAATACCAGAACACACGCACACTGGCTTTGAAGTTACTTTACTCCTAGATGGCGAGTTTAGTGATGAAGAAGGAAAATATGTAGCAGGTGACTTTATATGGCAAGATGGTAGCCACCAACATACTCCTTTAACAAAAGATGGTTGTTTGTGCTTTACAGTTGTCAGTAGTGCGCTACATTTTAATAAGGGCTTCAGCAAGTTACTAAATCCAATAGGTAATTTGATTTACTAAGAGAATTTATGCACACAGATATAATAAAAATAGGTATAAGCGCCTGCTTAGCAGGCGAAAAAGTTAGATTTGACACCGGTCATAAAAAGTCAAATTTCTGTATGGATGAGTTAGGTAAACACGTTGAATATACACGGTTTTGTCCGGAGGTAGCGGTAGGTTTACCAATACCTCGACCAACTATTCGCCAAGTTAAAGTGGGAGATACTATTAAAGTATGCCGCCCAGATGGTACTGGAGATGTAGGCCAACAACTTACCGAGTATGGTAAAAAAGTCGCAACAGAACAAGCTAAAGAGTTGAGCGGCTTTGTATTTTGCGCAAAAAGTCCAAGCTGTGGCATGGAGCGCATTAAAATATACAATGAAGCAGGCACGGGTAATACCTCTGAAGGCGTTGGTTTTTTTGCTGAGCAAATAATGAAGCACAACCCATTATTGCCATGTGAAGAAAACGGTCGCTTAAACGACATGCATTTACGTGAAAACTTTGTAATGAGAATTTACGTATTTAAAAATTGGCAAAAGTTGGTACAAGAACCACTAACGGTTCACAAGCTTACTCAATTTCATTCTCAGTATAAGTACTTGTTGATGGCTCATAATTACCAAGCTTATCGAGATTTGGGTAATCTGCTTGGAACGTTCGTAGGTGACGATATAAATGCAGTTGCGGATGAATATATTTTAGGTTTGATGACGGGTCTGAAAAAGCCAGCTTCTCGCAGAAATAATTGCAATACCCTAATGCATTTACAAGGCTACTTTAAAAATGATTTATCGAAGGTTGAAAAACAAGAACTTCGTGATGCGATAGACGAATACCGCGAAGGATTGGTGCCATTGTATGTACCACTTACCTTGTTAAAACATCATTTGAAAGTTCATCCGAATGAGTACCTTGAAAAACAAGTGTTTTTTAACCCATACCCTCACGATTTAAAATTACGATTTGGTATTTAATGGATACATTATTTTGGTTTAGGCGCGATTTGCGCCTTTTTTCTAATGAAGCGTTAATTCAAGCGCTAAATAATGGCGCTAAACACGCCATTTTTTTTGTGTCTGAAAAGCAGTGGCAACAACACCAAGCTGCGCCTATTCAGATTGACTTACTCAAGCGCCGAGTTGCTTATCTTCAATCACAACTTGCTGATTACGGTATTACTTTACATATTATTGAAGCGCCTAGCTTTAGTGATTGTACGCGCGAGCTTATTAACTTTTGTAAAGCAAACGATGTAAAACACGTAATTGCTAATACAGAATATGAGCTTAATGAAGCAAACCGCGATAAAGCAATTTTGCATGAATGCGATGAGCTTTCTATTACTTTTACTTTGTACGAAGGTGATTTAATTGCGCCTGCAGGCTCTGTCAAAAATCAAAGTAATGAAATGTATAAAGTGTTTACTCCTTTTAAACGTGCATGGTTAAAGCAGTATCAAGATACACACTTTAGTTTGCCACAATGGCCTTTAACTTCTGACCCTATTGAGTTTGACGAGAGTGATTTACTAAAAAGTGATGGATGCTCAGATAAGTGGCCGGTTGACGACGAAACACTCTCTACCGTAGTTGATAACTTTATATGCGACAAACTTACAAGTTACGACGACCAGCGTGATATTCCCAGTGTAAAAGGCACATCGGGTTTAAGCCCGTATTTAGCACTAGGTATTGTAAGCACAAAGCAACTGCTTATTAATATTCAGCAGCGTTATCCTGATATTTTAACTACATCAAAAAGTAAAACGTTTACGTGGATTAACGAGCTTGTTTGGCGCGAATTTTACAGACATTTAATTGCTGAATTTCCGAAGCTTTCGCGCGGCGATAACTTCAACGAAAAGTATAATGCTGTAGTGTGGCGTAAAAGTGAAAGCGATTTTAAAGCATGGTGCGAAGGGCGTACAGGTTACCCATTAGTGGATGCAGCAATGCTACAACTTAAGCAAACCGGTTGGATGCATAATCGTTTACGAATGGTTGTTGCAAGCTTTTTAACTAAACATTTATTAATAGACTGGCGTGAAGGTGAGCGCTTTTTTATGCAGCACTTAATTGATGGCGATTTAGCCTCAAATAATGGTGGTTGGCAGTGGGCTGCAAGTACGGGCTGTGATGCTCAGCCTTATTTTAGAGTTTTTAATCCTATCAGACAAAGCGAGCGCTTTGATCCAACGGGCAAGTTTATCCGTAAGTATTTGCCAGAGCTTGAAAACGTGCCAGATAAACACATTCATTTTCCACACACTTATTTAGCCGCAACAGGCAAAGATAAGGAATGTTACTGGCCAGCAATAGTTGATCATAAAGCGGCACGAGAACGTGCACTTGCTGCATTTAAGGTGTGATATGGATAACCAGTTACCAGTAGATAAATTTGTTGAAATATACCAACAGCTTGATAGTACTAATCTTGATTTATTGAGTGATATTTACTGTGACAACATACAGTTTATAGACCCGATGCATGAAATTAACGGCATTGTAGAATTGCGCAGATACTTTGCTAACTTATACAGCAATGTTAAGCATTGCCAGTTTGATATTAGTGATTCGTTTAATAGCGGTAACAATGCTTTTATTTATTGGACTATGCATTATGCACATCCAAAGCTCTCATCAGGTAAAACTATCTCGGTAGACGGTCATAGCAAGCTTATTTTTAAAGATGGCAAAATTATTAAGCACAGAGACTACTTTAATGTGGCCGAGTTGTTATACAAACACATTCCTTTACTTGGTAGCGTTATAAAGCTAATTGATAAAAGAGCAGGTTAATTATGATCACACTTATAACGGGTGCTACATCAGGTATTGGCGAGCAGCTAGCAATTAAATATGCACAGCTAGGAGACACTGTTATAGCTTGCGGCCGTAATAGTGATAAGCTCGCCGAGCTTGCTAAATACGACAATATCCAAGCATGCAAATTTGATGCAACTAACCTGCAAGATATAAAAGAGTCTACTATTGGCTTTCCTCATTTTGACCGTGTTATTTTAAACGCTGGTAATTGTGAATATATAGATGATGCGCGCAACTTTGATAGCGCGCTGTTTGAGCGTGTAATAAACGTAAATTTACTTTCTATGGGGTATTGCCTTGAGGCGTTACTTCCTAAAATAAATCCAGGCGGCCAACTTGTTTTGGTCAGCTCAAGTGTTACTTATCTTGCGCTACCTCGTTCAGAAGCTTATGGCGCATCAAAAGCGGGTGTAAGTTACTTAGCAAAAAGCTTAGCGGTTGATTTAAATGATGTTGATGTGACTTTAGTTCATCCTGGGTTTGTAAAAACGCCACTTACTAATAAAAATGATTTCCCGATGCCTATGGCCGTTACTGCTGAAAAAGCAGCTGACTACATGATTAAGGGTATTCAAAAACGCCGCAAAGACGTTCATTTCCCTTATCGTTTTACACTTATATTAAAAGCTTTACGCATTTTACCACTGCCGATTTGGCTTAAAATCGCAAAAGGATTAGCCCGTTGAAAAAAATAGCAATAATAGGAACTGGTGTATCTGGTTTAACATGTGGGCATTTGCTTCACAAACATTACGATGTAACCGTATTTGAAAAAAATGATTACATAGGTGGCCACACAGCAACGGTTGATGTTGATGTGTGTGGCATCAAATACGCAATAGACACTGGCTTTATTGTATTTAATGACCGAACTTACCCATATTTTGAAAAGCTACTTTCGCGCATTGGTATTGATAAACAAACAACCCAGATGAGCTTTAGTGTGCATAACGAAGCCACTGGTTTTGAATACAATGGACATACGTTTACAAGCTTATTTGCACAGCGTCGTAATATTTTTAGACCTAAGTTTTGGCGATTATTGTACGACATTGTTAGGTTTAACAAACTGTGCAAAGCAATGCATGAAAAAGGTGATTACCAGTCTGATCAATCATTAGGGCAATTGCTTAACGATAACCAGTTTAATGACTTTTTTAAATACCATTATATTCTTCCTATGGGCGCGGCTATTTGGTCTACCAGTATTAAAGAAATGGAAAACGTAGGCGTTGAGTTTTTTGTTAAGTTTTTCTTTAATCATGGGCTTTTAGATGTAACCAATAGACCACAGTGGTATGTAGTACCAGGAGGCTCTCGTCAGTACATTAAGCCGTTGATCAGAGGTTTTGCCGACAAAATTAACCTCAATACAAATATTAAATCAGTTACGCGTCAAAATGATGAAGTAACAATAGAGTTTGCCAATGGTGAGCAAAGTAAATTTGATAAAGTAATATTTGCTTGTCATTCAGATCAGGCGCTTGCACTACTGGGTGATGCTACTGAGCAAGAAAAGTCAGTATTGGGTGCAATAGCTTACACTCAGAACTCAGTGGTGCTGCACACCGATACAAACCTTTTGCCAGATAGAAAAGCAGCATGGGCAAGCTGGAACTACCTACTTAATAACAACACTGATAAAGCCGCTGTTGTAACTTATCAAATGAATATTTTGCAAGGTATACAATCAGATACACAGTTCTGTGTAACGCTTAACCATCTTGAAGGAATAAGCCAAAGTAAAATTTTGCGCGAGTTTACTTATCACCACCCTGTATTTAACCAAGAGTCTATTGCGGCTCAAAAACTTAAACACAGTATTGATGGGCATAATAATAGTTATTTTTGTGGTGCTTATTGGTACAATGGCTTTCATGAAGATGGCGTACACAGTGGTGTAGATGTAGCCAAGCAACTTGGGGTCGAATTTGACTAGTGCAGTGTATTTAGGCGATGTTAAACATCGCCGTTTTGCTGTTAAAGAACATCGCTTTAGTTACCCTTTATATATGATGTGGGTAGATTTAAATAATCCTCAACAACTAAATGGTGTGCATAAACACATAGGTACGTCAGGCTTAAAGGCGTTAAAGTTTAATGAAGATGATTATCTTACAGGCACCTCACAGCTTGCTAAACGTCCCCTTATTGAGCGTGCACACGAACAACTTGCCAATTTAGGTATTACTGAAACCTTTTCTCATATTTACATGCTTGGGCAACTTCGTTGTTTTGGTGTGTATTTTAGTCCTGTTAATTTTTACTTTTTTGGACATAACGACACCCGTTTTAAATACATGATTGCTGAAGTAAGTAATACACCATGGAACGAACGTCATTATTATTTAGTACCTTTAGAAAAAAAAGTGAACTTTAAAAAGGTTTTTTCCGTATCACCTTTTATGAATCTAGATATGAACTATCATTGGCATGTTAAGCAATCGCTTGATAAAACATTGATACACATTGAAAATAAGCGAAATGAAGAGCTATTATTTGATGCTACACTTCGCTTAAAACGTAAAGAGCTTACTAAAGAAGAAGTTAATAAGTTATTTAAACGTTTTCCGGCCATGACATGGTCTATTTTCAAAGGTATTTATTATCAAGCGTTAAAGTTGTTTATTAAACGAGTTCCTTTTTTAGGTCACTCAGGCAAGCCATAAAGCACATAGATAGTCAGGACAATTAATAGGTATTTCAATGGATAAAGTGTCGAGCTTAAATTGCGAACAAAGCACAAATTGGTTAACTAACATATATAAAAAATTAGTGACTAAAGCCTTTTCGTCAATTGAAACAGGCCAAATAATTTTAATTGATGCAAATGAGCGTACAGTTTTTGGTGACCCATCTTCAGTGCTAAAAGCAACGATTATAGTAAACGATAAAGCTATGTATAAGGCATTTGCATTATCTGGGAGCGTTGGCGCTGGTGAAGCCTATATTTTGGGGCATTGGTCTTGTGACAACTTAACCTCTTTCATTGAGATATTTGCTATAAATGAGAAGCAACTTGATGAGTTTGAGAAGAAATTCGCATTTTTTAGTAATATTGCACACCGGTTTAATCACATAAAAAATAAAAACTCTGAATCGGGCTCTAAGAAAAACATCGTTGCTCATTACGACTTAGGCAATGATTTGTACGAATCATTTTTGAGTAAAGAAATGCTTTACTCAAGTGCTGTATATCCTACAAAAGAAGCCACACTTGAAGAGGCTCAACAATACAAGCTTAAACGCATTTGTGAGCAAGTTGAGCTTCAAAAAAATGATTCAGTAATTGAAATTGGTACAGGGTGGGGGGCTTTTGCTATATATGCAGCCACACATTACGATTGCCATGTAACAACAACAACCATATCTGATGAGCAACATGATTATGTAGCTAACAAGATTGTTGAGCTTGGTCTTGAAAGTAAAATTACATTACTTAAGCTTGATTACAGGCAGTTGAAAGGAAAGTACGATAAGCTTGTTTCTATCGAAATGATAGAAGCGGTGGGTCATGAGTACTTACCTAGCTTTTTTACCCAATGTGGTGAATTGTTAAAAGACGACGGTGCCATGCTCATACAAGCTATAACTATTGGCGATCAGCGTTATAAGCATTACTTAAAAAACTCTGATTTTATTCAGCAGTATATTTTTCCAGGCGGGTGTTTGCCATCACTTAATGAAATGAGTGAGCAGATTAAAAATAATACAGACATGGTAATTCATACTGTTAATGATATTGGTGCACACTACGCAAGAACATTAGCAGACTGGCGAAGCCGTTTTATAAAAAGCTGGCCTGATTTGGACCGCTCAAAATTTGATGAACGTTTTTATCGTTTATGGTTGTTTTATTTTGCTTACTGCGAAGGCGCGTTTAGAGCTAGAGCAACAAGTACGGTGCATTTAATGGCGCGTAAACCACGTTTTATTAGCGATAACGATGATATTGCGCTCGGTTACTAATTTTGTTTTATTTCAAGCAGTGTGGTTTTTATCCTTGCTGCTTGAAGCTGATTCGCTACTTTTTAGCGGATTGATTATTGTTTTAATGTTTTGGTTGTCAAAACAAAAAAAACAAGACACCTTACTTCTTATTAAAGTCCTACCTTTAGCACTATTATTAGAATTTATAGCAGTAAAGTTAGGCTTGTTAGAATTTAAAGTTTATCCCTTCCCTCTATGGCTCGTCTTTTTATGGGCTGCGTTATTACTTTCTTTAAATACTTCTATGGTTTTTTTGAGTAAATTAAAGCTTTGGCAGGCCTTTTTAGTATGCATGGCTTTTGCGCCAGCAAGTTATTGGGCTGGAGCACGCTTTGAAGTAATAAGTTTAGGTTTACCTTTATGGCAGTTTTGGCTCGTTTACGGTGCGCTTTGGTCTACAGTGTTTACTGTTATTCTTTTTATAAACCAAAAAATCAAGTTATTCATCAATCGCTGATCGCCCACAATTCACATTTCGTAACATTACTCATTGACTCAAGGGAGCTTATTTTGAAATTTTTACTAAAGGCAGTTACTTTTTATTTGCTTACAACTTCAATTGTTTTAGCTAACACACAGTTTAACAAAGTAGGCGAAGCACGAATGGAGTATTTATTTTGGGATGTATATGACGCGGTTTTATTTACCTCTTCAGGTAATTACAGCGCAGGAACGCATCCTATTAAATTTAAACTTACCTATTTACGTGACTTTGAAGCTAAAGAAATCGTAAAAGCAACAAATGAGCAGTGGGAGCATATTGGAAAAAAAGAGCTAGCAGACAAATACGACAGTAAATTATTGTCTATTTGGCCTGATATTAGACAAGGTGATTCGCTAACGTTAGTCACAAATGAGCAGGGTATGAGTACTTTTTATCATAATGATGAAAAAATTGGCGAAATAAATGAACCTCAATTTTCGGATGATTTTTTAGCTATTTGGCTGGATGAAAAAACCTCTGAGCCGAAACTACGAAAGCAACTATTAGGGAATTAATATGAATGTATTTAACGCGTTTAAAACAGCTCTTGTATGCTTATCTGCTTTGTTGCTGATAAGCTGTTCGGCACCAAATGTAGAGCATTATAAAAATACATCGCCAAACTTTGACTTTAAAACATTTTTTAGTGGAAATTTGAAAGCCTACGGTGTTGTACAAGACTTTAAGGGTGAATTGACCCGCAAGCTTGTCGTAGATATGAATGCGAGCTGGGATGGTAACAAGGGCGTTATTGAAGAAGACTTTGTTTATGACGATGGCGAAACTCAAAAGCGTATTTGGAAAATAACGTTAAACGAAGACAATAGTTTAACAGGGTTGGCAGATGATGTTATAGGTACAGCAAAAGGTAGAAGTGATGGCAGCGTATTTCATTGGAATTACGATGTAGAGCTTCCATACGATGGCAGTACTTTAAAAGTGAATTTTGATGATTGGATGTACCTGGTTACACAATCGCGCTTGATAAACCGCACATCTATTGTTAAGTTTGGAGTCGAGGTCGGGGAAGTGACCTTAGTGATCGAAAAAATATAGCTTATTTACCCAGTTGCTTAACTTGCGCCAAAATTGTACTCAAATTAAGTCTTTGTTAACCCAACACGCTGTATTTTACAGAGAATTATTTAAATTTTATTCATTTTTTAAGAATTTAAGCAAAAAATGCAATTTGCTGTTGCTAACTCTTTAAAAATGCATAAAGATAGGTTTTGCGAAGGCAAAATAATAACGAATAGGAATCTAACAATGAATAAAGCTCAATTAGTTGAAAAAATTGCTACTGATGCAGAAATCTCTAAAGCTGCTGCTACTCGTGCTCTTGACGCGTTTACAGGTGCTGTGACTTCTTCTTTAAAAGAAGGTGATTCAGTAGCATTAGTTGGTTTTGGTACTTTCTCAGTAAAAGAACGTGCAGCTCGCACTGGCCGTAACCCACAAACGGGTGCTGAGATCCAAATCGCAGCGGCAACTATCCCAAGCTTTAAAGCAGGTAAAGGTCTTAAAGACCAAGTAAACCCTTAATAGGTTTAACGAATTAAATTAAAAAAAGAGCTAATTAGCTCTTTTTTTTTATGTTTAATAAAGACATCAATTGATGCCTTTATATTATAAATTTATGCTTTTAAGGCTTTATCGCCTCGACCAATGCCAACAGCGCCAGAACGTACAACTTCAATAATATCGGTTTCATGACGAAGAGTGTCTAAAAACGACTCTATTTTGTCTGTACTGCTCACTAATTGTAGACTATAGCTTTGTCGGCCCATATCTAAAATAGCACCTTGGAACACATCAACTACTCGCGTAACCGCTGCACGAGTCGTCTCGTCTTGAGCAAATACCTTAACAAGCAATAGCTCACGTTCAATGTGACTCATTTCTGTTAAGTCGATAATTTTAAGCACGTCGACTAGTTTGTTAACCTGCTTTGTAATTTGCTCTACAACTCTGTCATCACCCATAGTGGTAATGGTAATACGCGACAATGATTGATCGTCAGTTGTGCCCACAGTTAGGCTGTCGATGTTATATGCACGTTGTGAAAAAAGCCCAACAATACGTGATAGGGCACCTGGTTCGTTTTCCAGTAGAATAGATAAAATACGACGCATTATGCTTTTACTCCTTTACGTAACCACATCTCATCAATGCCGCCTAACTTAATTTGCATTGGGTATACATGTTCTTTTTCATCAACGTTTATATCTAAAAAGACTAATCGGTCGTTAATTGACATTGCTTTATCGATAGCAGGTTGTAACTCATCTAGTGTGTTTACTTGTATGCCTACATGGCCGTAGCTTTCAACTAACTTAACAAAATCAGGTAGTGAATCCATATAAGATGATGAATGACGTCCACCGTAAACCATGTCTTGCCATTGGCGTACCATACCTAAAGAGCGGTTATTAAGTGATACAACCTTTACCGCTAGGTTGTACTGTAAACAGGTAGATAGTTCTTGAATATTCATTTGAATAGAGCCATCACCCGTAATACACACAGACTCTTTATCAGGAAAGGCTAGCTTTACGCCCATTGCAGCAGGTAAACCAAAGCCCATGGTGCCTAGGCCGCCTGAGTTGATCCATTGACGAGGATGCTTAAATGGATAATATTGCGCTGCAAACATTTGATGCTGACCAACGTCTGAACTTACATAAGCATCGCCATTAGTGGCTTTATACACCGCTTCAATTACAGCTTGTGGCTTAATTTTGTCGCCATCAGTGTTGTAGCTTAAGCACTTTTGTTCACGCCAGCTGATAATTTGTCGCCACCAATCTTCTTGCGCGCTGCGATCTATTTTAATTGGGCTCTTATCGATACCTGCTTGTAGTTGCTCCAGCACCGTTGCTAAGCAACCCACAACGGGAATATGCGCTTTAATTGTTTTAGAAATTGAAGTTGGGTCAACATCAACATGAACAATTGTGGCATTAGGGCAAAACTTTTGAACATTATTAGTTACCCTGTCATCAAATCGGGCACCAAGCGCTAAAATCACATCGGCGTTAGCCATTGCTTTGTTTGCCTCAAGCGTGCCGTGCATGCCTAGCATACCTACAAAGTTTGGATGCACACCTGATATACCACCAAGCCCCATTAGTGTATTTGTAATGGGGGCATTTAATGATTCAACTAAATGCGTTAATTGCTCTGATGTATTTGAAATAACAATACCACCACCAGAGTAGATAACCAGTTTTTTGGCCTCTAAAATAGCTGTTACGGCTTTGCGAATTTGTTTTGAGTGCCCTTTAGTATTAGGGCTGTACGTTCTAAGTTCTGTTGTTTGAGGAAATTCGTATTCAAACTTAATAGCAGGGTTAAGCATATCTTTTGGAAGCTCAACAACGACAGGACCTGGGCGACCAGTGCTAGCAATATAAAAAGCTTTAGCTAAGATTGTAGGGATGTCTTTAGCACTTCTACAGTTAAAACTGTGTTTAACTACAGGGCGAGAACAACCCACAATATCGGTTTCTTGGAATGCGTCGTCGCCAATCAAATTTGTAGGCACTTGGCCTGATAACACAACCATAGGAATTGAATCCATGTAGGCCGTTGCAATACCTGTAATGCAGTTTGTAGCGCCAGGGCCTGAGGTTGCAAGTACAACACCAACGTCTCCAGTGGCGCGGGCATAGCCGTCAGCCATATGTGTTGCAGCTTGTTCGTGACGTACTAATATATGTTCAATATCATCTTGCTGAAAAAGTGCATCATATAAGTCTAAAACCGAACCGCCGGGATAGCCAAATATGTATTTTACCTTTAACTCTTTTAATGCCTGAACTACTAGTTCAGAACCATTATATTCTTGTTTGCTCATCCTCATTCCTCTGTGCGCTTTTTTATGCATAAAAAAACCCCCGCGTAGTGCGAGGGTTTTTAAAAAGCAGTATCACCTTTTAATACATCCCCGCTGGGCTTATAACTAAGACCAGTACGAGTACGACTAAAAGATTAATGTGTGTGTTCATAGTTTTTACTCTACTTAGCAAAACACTGCTTTTAAATTAAAGATTTTGTATAGGTTTATTTTTAAGGGTTTTAAGCCTTCATGTCAACCTTGAAAGCTGTTTTTTGCATTTTAAATTCGTTTTGTGGCTTTTTTTTAATTTAAAGCTGCAGGAAATCTGTGTTTAATTGAGTTTACTGGCAGAAATTATGCATTTTAGGTTGTAAGTTCGATTTTAGATATAAAAGTGTGTTAGAGACCATTAGCCTTAATTGCATATGTTAACTATATGTTTTTATCGCATGTTTAAATTTCTATTATTAGGTATGATTACCACATAATTATGTTTGAGGAAAACACAGTGAAAAAAGTGACGTTAATTGCGCTTTTAACTACGCTATTAAGCCCTATGGTGGCGGCTAATAACTTAAGTCCGCATGATGTTGGTATAACTAACGAAGAGCGTATTTTATATTGGCTTAAAAAAAGAGACCAAATATCCTCTAGTGAGTTAGATAGTTCATTTAAGTTATATATGAGTAACAAAAACGTTGCCAATCACTCAATTAAAAATGGCTTTAGGCAATTAAAATCCTCCTCCAACGTTTTTTCAAACACAAATAAACAACAGGTCGCTTTTTCAACGTCGCTAGTGCCAGATCAAAGCGTTAATGATGTAAAAGTGTTAGCTATTTTAATTGATTTTCCTGATCTTAAACATGACGACAATCAACTTGTAGAGCAAGACACCGACATGTTTTACGCTGATTATTCAACTGAGCACTATCAGCAAATGCTTTTTAATACTCAAGGTTATACAGGCCCTGATGGACAAAGCTTAAAAACGGCTGCTGATTATTATAAAGCGGCTTCGGGAAACAGCTTAAACTTTAGCGGGCAGGTATATGGCTGGGTAACCGCTAATAGCAATGCAAAAATATATGGTGAGCGCCAAGGCAGTACACGGGATATAAATGCGCCCGCTTTAATTAAAGAGGCTGTGGAGAAAGCAGTTGCAAAGTTTAATATTAATTTAGCGGATTATGACTTAACTGATTTAGATGATATTGATGGCGACGGTATCCTTAATGAACCTAATGGCATTATTGACCATGTAATGGTATTTCATTCAAGTATTGGCGAAGAAGCGGGTGGCGGTTACCTAAGCACCGATGCTATTTGGTCACACCGCTACTATGTATTTGATGAAAATAGCGGGCCGAGCGAGATTGCAGGCAGCAACATTAAGCTCTTTGGTTATACCATTAACCCTATTGATGCTGGGATTGGTGTGGTTGTGCATGAGTTTGGGCATGATTTAGGATTATTAGATGAATACGACTTACAATCTAACACGGTAGGTGAGCCTGTCGCGTCTTGGTCAGTTATGTCGACAGGAAGTTGGGCTGGTTCGCCAAGAGGCTCAGAGCCAGTTATGTTTAGCCCTTATGCGCTTGAATATTTACAAAAGCGGTACCAGGGTAACTGGGTTAACCAGCTTACGCTTGATATGGATGAGATAGAGGCTAATTCACAGCAAACATTAATTAATACTGCGAGTACTTCACAACAGCAAAATCAAATAAAAATATCACTACCACCAAGGCTCGAAAAATTTAGGGCTCCAGTAGAAGGTGATTTTCAATACTATTCAAATACGGGCGACAATATTAGCAACAGCTTAGCTAATACAATAGCGCTACCAAGCACAACTGAGACACTTACTTTAAGCTTTATTGCTTATTACAGTATTGAGCGCGATTACGATTTAGTTCAAGTAAAAGTAGATGGCGAGCCAATCGCGAGTAATTATACGCAAGCGCTTAATCCATACTACGGTGATATTGGTCCGTATATCTCAGGTGATTCATTTCTTAATAGTGATGCTAAGCAACCTAACGGCTATTTGACCCATAAGTTTGATTTATCAGCTTATGCTGGGCAAACAATTGATTTAAAAATTGAATACATAACAGATGCGAACACACATTATTATGGTTTTGTTGTTGATGATATGCGCATTGAGCAAAGTGATACTTTAATTTGGCAAAATAATGCACAAGATCAAGTTAACACTGTGTTTAATGGCTTTGAAAAAGTTGGTAGTTACACATATGCATCGCCATCACATTACTATTTACAACTGCGTTCATACACAGGCGTTGACAGTAGTTTGCAAGCAGAGCAGTACTCACCGGGGTTATTATTGTGGTACAGCAATGAATCTCAAGCAGATAATAATACTACCGAGCATCCAGGCAGTGGTTTTGCATTAGTGGTAGATGCCGATCAGCGATCAATAAATAAAGGTAGTACGCAAACACCGGCAGCTTCAGCAATTCAAATACGTGATGCTGCTTTTAGTCTATATCAACAAAGGGCAGGGTTAGGTGATGATGATTTATCAGCTATCACCGGGTTTACTGATAAAACCGATTATAGCTTTGCAGCGCAAAAACCATCGGGTGTTGTGCTTCCACAGGTTGGTTTTGGGTTTAGTATTATAAGCCAGTCAACAGACAGTGAAGATATAGAAGTAGAGCTTACTTACGATGTTACTAAGGGAATTAATTTTACTAAAAACGGTTTAACCGTTAATTTTAGTGTAGAAGGTTTTGCACTTACTCCAGCGGACAAATTTACGTGGAGTTTTGACGACGGGAGCTCCAGCACAGAGTTAACGCCTACTCATGAATACCAAGACTATGGCACTTATAACGTTGAGTTTATGGCAGATAATGGTACTTCACAGCAAGTAGCTGTAGCACAAGTTACATTAGTTGAACCATTAACTGTAAGTGAAATTGAATATGAAATAAACCAAGGAACTTTAACAGCTGAGGTATCGCTTACAGGTGGAGTTGCACCGTATACTTATAATTGGCAGCTAGGAGATGGAAGTACTTTAGCGACTCAATCGCTTACGTATAATTATTTGTACTCTGGCGATTACCAAGTAACGCTTACAGTGACAGATGACGACGGCACTGAACAATCAAAAGCGATTGATGTAACTGCTAATGTTCCGCTTAGCATAAACGCAAACGCTACAGTTAGTGATTTAAGCGCACAATTTAATGCCCAAGTAACCGGCGGCTTTAATAGTTACACTTACAGTTGGGATTTTGGTGATGGCAGTGCGTTATCAAATTTACAAAACCCAAGGCATACTTATCAAGCTGACGGGACTTATAACGTAACGTTGAATGTTACTGATACTCAAACCAATGATACTTTTACTCAAGAGTTATCTGCTACTGTACAAAAACAACAAAGTAGTTCGGGTTCAAGTGGCGGATCACTGGCGGGTTTATTAGGATTACTACTGTTAAGTTTATTTAGGTTTAATACTAACTTGCCTAAATACATTAGGTAGTAAACGCAGTTAGCAAACATAAAAAAGCCCGCTAAATTAGCGGGCTATTTAAATCAATAACAAATATTAATTATAAACGGTCAATTACTGATTGAGTGAAATCAGTTGTACCGTGGCTGCCACCTAAATCGCGAGTTGTACGGTCGCCTGATTTAATTACATCAGCAACAGCACTACGAATACGCTCTGCAGTATCGCCCATATTTAAATGCTCAAGCATTTGAATAGATGCTAAAATTACAGATGTTGGGTTAGCTAGGTTTTTGCCAGCAATATCTGGTGCACTACCATGTACAGCTTCAAAAATTGCTGCATCTTCACCAATGTTAGCACCAGGTGCCATACCTAAACCGCCAACTAAACCAGCACAAAGGTCAGATAAAATATCACCAAATAAGTTAGTCGTAACAATTACGTCAAACTCTTCAGGTGTCATTACCAGCTTCATACATGTTGCATCAACAATCATTTCATTTGATTCAATTTGTGGGTAACGCTCAGCTACTTCACGTGCTACTTTTAAAAACAAACCAGATGTTGATTTTAAAATGTTAGCTTTATGAACTGCAGTTACTTTTTTACGACCTTCGCGTACCGCTAGCTCGTATGCAAAAGTTACGATTTTTTCTGCGCCTTCACGCGTAATTATCGATTTTGCTTCTGCTTCATTACCGTCTTCACTTACTACTTGGCCAGCACCTGAGTACATACCTTGCGTGTTTTCACGAATAGTAATGATATCAATATCGTCGTAACGTGCTTTAGTACCAACAAATGATTTAACTGGACGTACGTTAGCGTATAAACCAAATTGCTTACGAAGTGTTACGTTAATAGATGTAAAACCTTCACCTACAGGCGTAGTTAATGGGCCTTTAAGAGTGATTTTGTTTTTAGCAATTGTATCAACTGTTTCTTGCGGTAATAACTCACCTGTTTTTTCAAGTGCAGCTAGGCCAGCATCAACAAATTCATAATCAAAGTCGCAACCTGCGGCTTTTAATATTTCAAGTGCTGAGTCGATAATGCTCGGACCGATGCCGTCGCCTTTGATCACTGTGATGGTTTGTTTGGCCATTGACTTTTCCTTTAAAGAGTTTGATTTGCACATAAATTATTACTCTGAGAGAGTAACCGCTTGTTAGAACATTTATGTGAACGTGCTTGAAAATTTAAGGGCGCATTTATATCAATTTATCACCCATTTTGCTAGTTTATACAAAAAATACTGGGTATACACGAAAGTTATAATGGGTATAAAGACATAAAATAGCTTCTAATAAACTAAATACTATTAAACAACTCAAGAGATTCTAATTGTTGATAAAAATCAGCTTGGTTATGCCACTTGAGTATTTTTAGCTGTTCATTTAACGTTTGCTGCTGCCACGGAGTTAGCGAAAGTTCAGGTTTAAACACATTTTGAGCAACAATCTTAAGTGAGATCCAAAGTTTATGGGCCTCAGTTAAGTGCTTTTTAGGTGTTTGCTCTGCTTCTAAGAGTGCTGCAGTCCATGGGTTGTCACTCAATAAATGAGTAAGCTGTTGTGTTAGTTGTTCGGTGTTAATTGAACTTACCCCAAAAAATGAGCAAATAGGGGCACTCAATGTTTTATTTGGTGTGTCGTCAATCAGCGTTTTACGAGAAAGCTGTGTACTGCATTGCGTTAATAAAAAATGGGCGTAAGCGTATAAAGGTAAAGTAATGTGCTCAAACTGGTCATGATCATTTTTACTAACCAATAAAGCCATTATTTTTACTAATCCATTTAATCTGTTAGTCACGTAGGCTTGCAATGGATGTGGGGTAACATTAACTAATTGTTCAAAAACAACCCGTTGAATTATTGCAGGTGCATTATAATAACCGACCATAGATAAACTATGTTTTAAGTCTTTTGCGGGCTGATGTTCTTTATTATATGGTTTTACTGCCTCGCATAAATTAGCAATTACGAGAGGGTGAGGCGCCATCAGCAGGCTTAATCCTTTATAGCTGTATTCGTGCTGTAACTTAATATTACTTATTAGCTCAAGTAAAGATTGTGCCTTATCAACCTCAAGCTCACTTTGTGGTTTTACATGTTCACTGTTAAATACTTTGAAGCTAATGGTTTTATCAGTGCAATGCCATTGTTTTGGATTATCGTTAAGCGTTGCTTTTACTCTGTACCAGGTTAATTTATTTGGATTTGCTGTACTAATTAAAACATGCCGTTGTTGTGCATCAGTTGCTAAATAAATCATGGTTTGCTCAGCGTATAAAACGCGGCTTCCCGGTAATAATGGCCCTAAATGCGCTATTAGTGATTTAATTAATTGCAGTGCGAACAAGTTAGGTGTGCGAATGTACAAATCGGTAAGTGCTTTATATAAGCTAATATGTTTATTAGCCGTGTTGCTCGTAATGTTCATGCTAATAATATTTGCTAGAGCAATCAGCGTTATGCCCCCATCGTAAAGCATTATTTTAGGAGCACTTACCAATGCTTGTTTATACTTATTTAATTTAGCTAGTAACTGCGTAACAGGTTTTGCTGAATCGTCACTAGCTAACATTACTTTTGCTGCTAACTGATGACGCATTTTCCAAATTTTTTTATCAGAATCTTGAAAAGGTGTTTGCTCGCAAAGCTTGTTTAATTGCGCTCCAACACATAAATGTTCAATGAGTGTAGCGGCTATGTATAGCTCACTTAAGGCACTATTATAATTTTGAGATTTACACAGGGCAGCAGTTATGACGCTCTGACTAACAACTAAATTTGTTGCATAAGAATAACTTGGATTATAAAGCGTTAATCGGGATTGTAATGCGAATGGCTGTTTGCTGTAGAGCACTCTATATTGCTCAGCTAGCTTACTTGCCACTGGATATAGAGCTGTCCATTTTTGTTTATTGTTATAATAACTTAAAAACAGCTGCGTATTATTAAGCAGCTGCTCTAAGGTAGTTGAAACAGCTTCATCCATTAAACCTTCACCTAATTTTGTTCTTGGTATTTATTGTATGCACTCGGGCCCCATAAAAACAGCTGCCCATTTTTAAATAATAGGCCAGTACATTCATCCATAGTGGTAATACCGTCAGATGTTTTATGTTGTGTACGATAAAAAACTATCTGAAATACTTGTTCACCATCTCGTTTGGCATAAGTAAGATCGGGGCTGCCTAAGTAATCAAGAACACTATTTAGTGTTGTTGGCTGCTCAAGTGATAGTTTTTCGATGTAACGTTTATTGAAAGCCTCTCGGTCTTGCCAAATCATAGCTTGAGGATCGTCTTTATAAAAGGTAATCACCAATGCAGCTATCAGTGCATATAGCCCTAAACCTAAAATTAAATATCGGATAAATTTTTTCAATATGGCTTACTCTGACTCCGGTAACTAATATCAGTATACGTTTTGTAATGTTTAGAGGCTATTAACTTGCGACTAATTAAGTCTTAACTGCTTTAAACTAAAACCTAAATTTATATCGGTGCGTAAACTAACCAAGTGCTTTGAAATTACGTACATATCCATATTAGCGGCTAACTTTGCTTTAATACTCGGGCTTAGAGACTCATCTTCGGCTGCTTGTTCAATTGAGTTATAGTTATTAACTATTTGCTGCGCAGATTTAGTACCTATTCCTTTAACTCCCGGAATATCATTTGTTTTATCGCCCGCTAATGCCCAAAAATCAACGAGTTTATTTTGCTCAACACCAAAACGCTCTTTTATACTTGTCTCATCTAGATAGAGCTTTTTAAAGTAATCGTAAACTGTAATGTAAGGGCCAATATAAGGTAAAAAGCCTTTATCGGTAGAAACAACAGTATTAGCTATTTGATTATTTGATGCTTTAAACGCAAGCGTTGCAATAATATCATCGGCTTCATCGTTAATAGGCTCAAATACAACAATGCCGGTTTCTTCAATTGAAGTTTTAAAATGCAATAGGGCGTCCTTTAATACTTGAGGCATTGGCGCGCGCGAGTGTTTGTAGTCTCTATAAAAATGATAACGCCAGCTTTTGTCGCCATCAAACACAGCAATAGCATGGGTTGCATTACTGGTATCTAAAAGCTTTTTACAGGCGTGGGCTACACGTGCACAGCACGTTTGTATCATTTGCTCGTCGCTGTGATGTTTTTGATTAGCGTCAACGGCGTAAATGCGCCTAATTAAATTAAGCGCATCGATAAGAAGTAAATGAGGTTTCAAACTATAAAACTCATGCTTTTATTTTGTAACACGGAACGTATTTGCTGCCAGGGAGTTTCATACGACCTTGAAGAACAAATGCTTGTAATAACGTATCCATATTTTCCATAAGGGCAGGTTCGCCGCTTAAAACATATGGACCATTTTGCTTAATGGCTTTAACGCTTTCGTCTTTTACATTTCCAGCAACAATACCTGAAAAAGCCCTGCGTAAATTAGCCGCTAGTAGCTGTTTTGGCTGATCAAGATGTAAATCAAGACTTGCCATATTTTCATGTGTTGGTGCAAAAGGTTGTTGAAAGTCGTTATCTACTTTTAATGTCCAGTTAAAGTAGTAGGCATCACCTTCACTTTTACGGTAATCACGAACATTAGCCATCGATGACTTTAGTTTTTGACCGACTAATTCAGGATTATCAATAATTACTTCAAACTTATCCAACGCTTCCTTACCAAGTGTCATTTCAACGAACTCGCATAGCTCTTTAAAGTACGCCTCGCTTTGTTTGGGGCCAGTTAAAATAACAGGTAAACATTGTTTAGTATTATCTGGGTGCAACAATATGCCTAATAAATATAACAACTCTTCAGCAGTACCTGCGCCACCAGGAAAAATGATAATTGCGTGAGCTGTTCTAATAAAAGCTTCAAGGCGTTTTTCAATATCAGGTAAAATAACGAGTTCGTTTACAATAGGATTGGGTGGCTCGGCAGCAATAATGCTTGGCTCTGTTAAGCCTAAGTAGCGATTATCGGTGTTACGTTGCTTTGCGTGGCCAATAGTTGCGCCTTTCATTGGGCCTTTCATGGCACCAGGACCACAACCGGTACAAATATTTAATCCACGTAAACCAAGTTCGTAACCTACTTGTTTTGTGTACTTATATTCAACCTCGTTTATTGAATGTCCGCCCCAGCAAACAACCATGTTAGGCTCGCTTTTAACACGCAGTGCACCTGCATTTCTGAGCATATCGAACACCATATGGGTTATGGCTTTTTGCTCTTTTAAATCTTTTTCGTATTTTTGACAAATAAACAAAATATCACGAATAACAGAAAATATATGTTCGTGAATACCGGTAATTATTTCGCCATCAACAAATGCGGTTGCGGGTGGGTTTTCAAGCTCAATTTTAATGCCTCGTTCGCGGCTTACTAAACGAATATCAAAATCTTTGTATTTGTCGTATATATCGTTACTGTCGTCGGTATGGCTGCCTACATTGAGCACTGCAAGTACGCAGTTTCTAAATAACTTATAACGCTCACTAGCAGACGATTGCTCTAATAAATCAACTTCTAATTGCGACAGTAAATCTAAAACCCCAGTTGGGTTTAACTGTATTAACATAGACGTGCTCCTACTGCTAAATCGTAAAACTACTTGTCATAAAAGTTATAATAGCTATGACATTATTTACTGGTACAAAGTCTATCTCGCCCTGAATTTTTGGCTTCGTAAAGTGCATCATCAGCTCTATCAAATGCCTTTAATAGGGTATCGCCTTTTTTAAATTGAGTTGCACCTACCGAAATAGTGATCTCAATTTGTTTTTCTCTAAATTTAAAAGGTATATTTTTAATTACCTTTCTTACTTTATCCAAGGGTAGGGTTGCGTTTTCAAGCGACACACCTGGCATTAATAGTACAAATTCTTCACCGCCGTAACGCGCTATAAAATCCGACTTTCTTACCGATTTTTGCAACGCTTTTGATATAACTTGTAAGGTAATATCACCTGCGGTGTGGCCAAATCTATCATTAATAGATTTAAAGTGGTCAACATCAATAACTGCAAGCGTAACATCTGATGGCTGCACATTAAACAAATGCATTTCGTGATTGTAACGTTCGTCAAATGCAGCACGGTTAGGCAGTTTTGTAAGCCCATCTAGTAAGCTTTTAAAGCGCTGTTCATTTAAGCGTTTTTTATACGTTGTTAACTTATCTTCTAAAGTAACAATTCGAGTATTTATTTCATTAAAGCTAGCGCTAAGCATTTCTCTGTCTTTTCGTTCTAACTTTTCTTTTGCTATAAAATCTTCACTTATTGATTTTAATTCGTTATCTACAAGTTCTTTTAAAGATGAGATTGATGTTGCTTTTTGCGTTTGCTCATTAAGATTTTTTATTTTTAGTTCAATGCTTTTATTAAGTGAGTCAAACTCAACTTCCATAGACTCAGAGTGCTTGCTAGTTGAGATGATAGAGTTATGAAGATCTTCGAGGGTTTGATTTAATGAAACTAAAAAGCTTTGCGCAGATTTACGCTCTTTACTTATATTTTTAACCACTACATCAATAATACTAATTGCTGCATCAAGTAATGCATCGATTGAGTCACTTTCAGTAATATGATTTTTTATATTATTAATTTGTAGCGTAGCTTCTTCTTCAAGTATAAGTTCATTTGCGAGCTCAAGCAGTTTTTTTGCACGCGCCTGTTTTACTGGGCGCTGCTGATCTACTTGAGGGTCTTGCTTGGTAAGTAATGCTTCATGATAAAAGCTAATAAGTTGATCAAGTAGCGGAATGTACCCATGAGTTGAATGAACATTATTAATTTCGTGATCGAGTAGATTTCTTAGAGTTCTACGAGTATCGTCAGGTAAACCTTTGGTTTTTTGTAATTGTTTACCGGCATTTTGCACACTGTCGAATAAATTACGTTGCTGAGTTTGTTGAATCGATTCTTGGTTTTTAAGTAGAATTAAAGTTTCACTAATAAGGGGCGCAAGGTCTTCAAAACTCACGCCTTTATTAAGCGCACTTCTAAATTTGGCGAGGCGATTATCTAACTCGATATCTAGTCCTTTGCAGCTCAACGATAGTTTAGCTGTAAAGTCACATAGAACATCTACTTGATGTTTACGAGCACTCTCAACAACCATACGCGCATCTATTGCTTGTTTTAGCTTTTTATCTGTTGCGTTAGATCTTTGTGACACCTAAGCGTACCGCCATCAAATTAATTTCATTATCTTCAGTTTACAACAAATTTTTATTATGTGTAGTTATCTAGTAAAAAACTTAGAAATTTTAATAAGCTACTACTTATAAACTCGTATATAGGGTCATTTATCGTATTTAATTCACTTTTAAATAGGGGCTTGTTAGTCTTGTAAGCAATTAAGTTTCCACTAAGAGTCTCTATGAAAAAGTTATTAGCCCTTTCAATTTTAGCTGCATGTTCAGCGCCTGTATTTGCCGATGTAAATTATTCTTTAGAAATTTCGCAGCCACAGCATCATTTAGGTGATGTAAGTGTCGAGTTTCCAAAAACTGCGCAAGCACATCTTGATATAAAACTTCCTGCGTGGCGCACGGGTCGCTACGAAATGTTAAACCTTGCAAATGGCATTCGCTACTTCAAAGCCAAAGACGAAGATGGCAAAGAACTAAAATGGGAAAAAATAGATCACAGTACATGGCGTGTACATCTTAATGAGCCTACAGAAGTAAATGTTGACTACCAAGTGTACGCAAATGAACTTGGTAAACGTGCTCGCCACATTGACGACAGCCATGCATTTATAGATGCATCAGGCTTTTTTATGTTTAGTGACTCGTTTCGCCAAGAGCCTGTAACCGTTAATTTAGACGTACCTAAAAAGTGGCGTTCTGTATCGGGTATGGACAATTTTAAAGGCAAAAACTCATTTAAAGCAGCCGATTACGACGTACTTGTTGATTCACCAATCGAAACGGGTATTAATCAACTGCACACATTTGAAGTAGAAGGGCGTGAATACGACTTAGTTGTTTGGGGCGATGGTAACTACGATGTAGAGCTAATGCTTACAGATCTTAAAAAATTAGTTGCCACGGGTAATGTAATTTGGGATGACTATCCGTATGAACGTTATGTATTTATGGTGCATGCAACATCAGGTGCTGGTGGTGCAACAGAGCATCTAAACTCAACAATTATTCAACGTCCACGTGACCGATTTGGTAGTCGCGAAGATTACTTAGGTTTTATTAGCACAGCCGCACACGAATTTATTCATACATGGAATGTAAAAGCATATCGCCCTCAAGGTTTAGTGCCATACGATTACACTAATATGAACTATTCAAAACTGCTTTGGATTGCAGAGGGTTCAACAAGTTATTTTGAAGATCATTTATTAGTGCGCTCAGGCATTCAAACAACGGATGAATTTTTTAAAGTGATGAGTAAAACAATTAATCGCCATTTGCAAACACCGGGCCGTGAAGTACAAAGCGCAAGTGAAACAAGCTTTGATAAATGGATTAATCAAGGTGGCGATCACGCACGTAACTACAGCACTAATATTTACTCAGAAGGTTCGTTACTTTCACTTGCTTTAGATATCGACCTACTTGAAAAAAGCCAAGGTAAAATAAGCTACCGCGACGTACACAAAGCACTTTATAACAATCATAAAATGCCAGCTGGATTTACAGATACAGATGTACTTAATATCTTAAAAGATTTAACAGGGCGTGATTATTCAAGCTGGTGGCAAGAAAATGTTGAGTCGCCTGCAAGTATTAACTTTGACGACTTACTTACTAAAGTAGGTTTAAAATTTGAGCGCCCTGAAAAAGCAAAAGCGCTTGCAAGTATTGATGCTACCGCTAAAAATACGGGCGAGTTACTGACGTTAAGTTATGTACGCCGTGGTGGCAGTGCGTGGAAAGCGGGTTTAACTACCGATGATAAAATTGTTGCTATAAACAAACATCACGTAGGTAAAGATTTAAAAACCAGCCTAGAGACGTTTGAGGCGGGCGATAAAGTAACCATTGACTATCTTCGTCGCGATGCTCTTGAAAGCTTAACATTAGTATTATCAGAAGATTTTGATAAGCCTAAAAAAGTAGTTGCTGATAAAGAGGCAACGCCTGAGCAAAAAGCACTATTTAAAGCATGGATTGGCGTGGAACATCCAAATGATGTGACAAAAAAATAAATTCAGTTTTTATAGCGTTTAAATACAGTTAACAATTATTAAAAAGAGCTTCGGCTCTTTTTTTGTTTTGTATAATGGCGTATATAATGTACATGGAAATTTAATGTTAAAATTAAATTTAATTATTATTTAGTATTTTCCTATTATTAAATAAAATTATTTATGGATATAGCCTCAAAATGAAATTAGACGACGTTGCTTCATACTTAACCAACTAATTTGTAATTAACGACTATTTGCATCAGTTATTTGATGCGGTAAATGTTATTTCTGTTCAAGGTTATGACAATGAACGTCGTGTTATTTATTGGAATGAAGGCAGTGAGCGACTTTATGGATATACCAAAGAAGAAGCCATAGGACAAAAAATAGAAGACCTTATAATTCCAGAGCCAATGTGTGAATTAGTTATTAACGCACATAGTGATTGGGTAAAAAAAGATATAGAAATTCCAGCATCTGAAAATATCTTACAAGACAAAGATGGAAACAATGTATCGGTTTTTTCCAGCCATGTTATGTTTACAAATCAATATAATACAAAACAAATGTACTGTATTGATATTGATTTATCTGAGGTTAAAAAGGCACAAGCAGATGCGTCATTTAATGAGCATATGCTAAAAACTATTTTTGGAGCAATTCCTGACTTATTTTTCTTGATGGAAAATGATGGAACTATTATTGAGTATCATGCCAGTAATGAGACCGATCTCTACACCAAGCCAAAGCAATTTATTGGTAAAAAAATGGGTGATGTACTCCCTCAAGATGTAGCCAAAAAATTTGAAACCTATATCAGCCTTGTATTAGAAAAAGAGCAGATGATGAGCTTTAAATACGAGCTAGCTTTGCCCCATGGGCTCGTTTTTTTGAAGCAAGAATAAATAACAGAACATAACCAGTTAATGGTTATTATTCGAGATATTACCGAACAGCATAAATCAGATGAACTAATTAGACATCAAGCGTATTACGATAGTTTAACTTCGCTTCCAAATCGTTTTTTAGCACTTGATCGTTTGTCGCAATTACTTATTGAAGCACAAAGAAATAACGAAAAAGCAGCGGTACTGTTTTTAGATTTAGATGATTTTAAAAAAATAAATGACTCTTTAGGCCATGAAACAGGAGACAAACTTTTAATTGAATCAGCGCAAAGGCTACAAGAGGCACTGCGAAAAGACGACACGGTAGGGCGCCTAGGTGGAGATGAGTTTATCGTATTACTACGAGGTATAACTGATCACCATGCAGCGCTAAAAATTACTGAAAAACTGGTCAATAACTTTAGAGCCCCTTTTAAAATTGAGGGCCGGGAACACATACTAACAGCGAGTATTGGTGTAGCCATATACCCAGAAAATGGTACAACCGTTGCTGATTTATTACGAAATGCTGACACTGCAATGTATCAAGCAAAATCATATGGTCGTAATACTTATTCATTTTTTACTAAAAAGATGAACGTAATTATTCAGCGCCGACTAGTAATAGAAGAGCAGATGCGTGGCGCCCTTGAGCGTAATGAATTTGAGTTATTCTACCAGCCCCAATTTGACGCCAAAAATAAACACATCATTGGTGCAGAAGCGTTATTACGCTGGCATAACCCTGTGCTAGGTAATGTAACACCCGATGAGTTTATACCTATTGCCGAAAATACAGGATTAATTGTACCTATTGGTAAGTTTGTAATTAGCCAAGTATTAGATTTTTTAAACACATGGCAAAGTACCTGTAAACGCCAACAAAAATACACCATGGCTGTTAACTTATCTCCTCGCCAATTTAGAGACGTAGGGCTGCTCAGTTTTATTCAAAACTCATTGAGTGAAGCAAACGTAAACCCCGAAAGTTTAGAGCTTGAAATAACTGAGGGAGTATTGATGAGTTGCCACACTAATGTTGTTGATATACTGACTGAAATTACTGCATTAGGCATTAACTTATCAATGGATGACTTTGGTACAGGTTATTCATCATTAAGTTATTTGAGAGAATACCCTTTTAATGTACTTAAAATAGATAGAAGTTTTATTGATGGTATTGTACTAAACAATGAAGATTGTAATCTCGTAAAGGCAATTATTGCTATGTCGCACAGCTTAGGACTGACAGTGGTAGCCGAAGGTGTAGAAACAAAAGAGCAGCATACTTTATTGAACGAATTGGGTTGTGATTTTATGCAAGGCTTCTATTTTAGTAAACCAATACCAGCAAAACAGTTTCTTGATTTTTCGATGAATTTTGATAAAAAGTAAGATTAAACACTCGATTGTAACAATTCATTGCACGGCTATTGACCTTATTGTCCCATCGCGAGTAACCTGTTATAGAAACAAATAAAAAGGATTCTATAATGCGTTTAAAACCTCTTGTAGCTACATTAGTAGCCACATTTTCTTTATCATTTGCAAGTAGTGCCATAGCCGACGAAGGCATGTGGCAACCACACCAACTTCCAGAGTTAGAATCAATTTTAAAAGCCAAAGGGCTTGAAATTGATGTTGAATCTATTTCTAAATTAACCGAATTCCCAATGAATGCGGTAATTAGCCTAGGTGGCTGTACAGCATCGTTTGTATCGCCTAAGGGTTTAGTTGTGTCAAACCATCACTGTGTTTATGGCTCGGTACAATACAACTCAACACCTGAAAACAATATTTTAGAAAATGGCTTTTTAGCTAAAAGTCCTACAGAAGATTTACCTGCAGCGCCGGGCTCACGCGTCTATGTAACAAAAACGGTTACCAACGTAACAGATGAAGTAATTAAAGGTACTAACGAGTTAACAGCAAAAGCACGCTACGACGCACTCGAAAAAAATGAAAAAGCGCTAGTAGCCCAGTGTGAAGCCGACGAAAGCTATCGTTGTAATGTGTATTCGTTTCATGGTGGTTTAGAGTTTTACCTAATTAAGTCACTTGAAATTAAAGACGTACGCTTATCTTATGCACCTGCAATGGGCGTAGGTAAATACGGCGGCGATATAGATAACTGGATGTGGCCGCGCCACACAGGCGACTTTGGTTTTTACCGCGCTTATGTAGGCAAAGATGGAAAACCTGCAGAGTACAGCGAAGACAACGTACCCTACGTACCTGACTCCTACCTAAAAGTAAGTGCCAAAGGCGTGCAAGAAGGCGACTTTGTAATGGTTACAGGCTACCCAGGGCGTACTAACCGATACCGCATTGCAACAGAGGTAGATAACGTATTTAACGACAGCTACCCTAAAGCACGCGTTCATAACTCAAAATACGTGTCGCTTATTGAAGAAAACTCAGAAGACGGCAGTAAAGCGCGTATTGCTTACGAAAGCACCATTGCAGGTTATAACAACTATATTAAAAACTATGGTTCGATGATCGAAAGCTTCAAAAAAGGCACTATGCTTGAGCGCAAAAAACAGTTTGAACAAGACTTAACACAATGGATCAATAGTGATGGTGAGCGTAAAGAGCAATACGGAAGCGTATTAGGTGAGCTATCTGAGCTAATTGCGCAATCACAAGAGCACAGTGAACGCGACCGTATGTTAGGTTATGTGCACCGCTCACAAATGATCAGCACAGCACGACGTTTATACCGCTTAGCTTACGAAAAACAAAAGCCAAATAGCGAACGTGAATCTGGTTATCAAGAACGTGACCTACCGCGCATTAAAGCAGGGCTTGAGCGCATGACGCGCCGTTATGATAGCAAAGTAGACAAAGCTATTTTACTGCACTTTTTAGAACTGTATGCAGCATTTCCAAAAGAAGAGCGTTTTAGCGACGTTGATAACGTATTTAAAGTACAAAATGGGTTTGATAAAGCAACCCAAAGCGCGTTACTTGATAGCATGTATGAACAGTCAAGACTTGATAATGCCACTGTTCGAAATTCATTATTTGAGCAATCGTTTAGCCAGCTAAATCAAAGCCAAGACCCATTTGTGCAGTACGCTAAAGCAATATTTAAAGTAATGAAAGCAGAGGAAGATAAATCAAAAGCACTTGCAGGTAAATTACAAGCAGCTCGCCCAGAGCTAATGAGCGCAATCATTGCGTTTAACAAAGCTAAAAACAAACCTGTATACGCCGATGCCAACAGCACATTACGAGTAACCTATGGCACCGTAGGTGGCTACTCACCTCAAGATGGCTTGGTAGCAACACCTTTTACCTCGCTTGAAGGGTTACTCGCTAAAAACACCGATGTTGACCCATTTAATGCACCTAAAAAGTTACAAGAGCAAATTAAAGCCAAGCTTTACGGTGATTACACCGGTGGCATGAATACAGTACCCGTTAACTTTTTATCAAATGTAGACACTACCGGTGGTAATTCAGGTTCGCCAACACTTAACGGTAAAGCAGAGCTTGTTGGTTTACTGTTTGATGGTGTTTACGAAAGTATTATTGGTGATTGGGATTACAACCCTGAGCTTAATCGCTCAATCCATGTTGATTCACGCTACATGCTGTGGGTAATGGATAAAGTAGATAATGCACAAAACTTGTTAGACGAAATGACAATCGTAAAATAAGTAATTAGTGAGATTAGAGAAGGGCGCTTACCGTAAAGGAAGCGCCTTTTTTGTTGATGTTTGATTCGTTTATTTATGGCTACTATTTGATTCGTTTATTTATGGCTACTAATTGCCAGCTATAAATATTATGCTTTCTGTAGCCTATATAAACATGTAAAAAAGAGGAAAGTTCCTCTTTTTTCACTAAATTAATGACTACTCACATAAATGACCGGTTATCGCTCAAAGCGGGGGCTTGCGTCAGTAAAATTTAGAATTGAAGCTTTGATTATAAATTTTTGGTACCTTATGAAATAAATTAAAAATTTCTACCTAGTTGTAATTGAATAGCTTTAATAATATCGTGTAAAACAGTCCGTATTTACTATAAAAAAGAAGAAATGCAAAATCTAGTCACTTTGATTTTTATTACTATATTAACAACGCTTGCTTTAGTAGCGATTTTATTTGTTAATAATTTTGGTGTTGGGTTTTCTAACAAGATAACCGACTGGTCAAATACTGCGACTTTATTTAGTGGTACTTTAACCCCCATACTCAGCTTTTGTAGCCTGCTACTCATTCTACATACATTGCGCCAGAATCACGATGCTCTACAAAACTCAAAAAACTCAATAGACCTCTCAGCAGCGCAACTTAATAGATCGGAAATACAAGCCAGATTAAGCAATTTTGAATCTTCATTTTATAGCTATATGAAATTTCTCACAGAGCTGGTTAATAATCTTTCTATTTCACGAACTCAAAACAGTGATTACCTTCATGACTTTAATTTCGATCATAGTTTATTTAATGAATTTAAAGGAGAATTTTTTGTAGATAATTTGGAAAATATTAATTTCGAAAAAGCTAAAGGAAATGAAGTATTTAAATCGATTGTTAATACTATTGAATGCGTTCACTACTGTTCTAATGGGAGAGGTAATTTAGCAGATATAACAAAATTAGTTCTTGAGATGGACGGAAGCTTTACAAGAAATTATCTTAAACTTCTTTGTTCAATACTTAACTTTGTTGATCAGGCTGATGGTATAGAATTTAAAGATATTTATTTTAATATTATTAAAGCCCAAATAAATGAATATGAAAAGTCTTTCATTTTTTTAGTCTTACTAGCAAATGATCCAAGCTTTAGGGACTTGAAAGAGCTAGTTGTTAAATACAGTCTTTTAGAAGATATTTCATGTATTATAGATGAAACAGGTTTAGATGGAATAACCCCACTTCAAATAAATATTGAAGAAGCATTACTTTCAAATTATGTAAGTGTAAATAATAACTGTTTTATAAGTGCATTCGGTGCAGAAACACTGCTTGGAAAACTCTCAGTGGAAGCCTATAAAAATGAAAACTAGCTCACTTATACAATATTCCTATCGAAGCTTTTGGTTATCTAATGCAGTATAAAAAAAGAAAAGGATTTAAGTTGTAACTCAGGCATCATTATCCAAACTTTTCAAAATTAGATATTGCTGGTTGCCGATTATTGTCTTAGTACCATTTGCGGACATTATAACTAACTCGTTTATGCCCCTTTTCGAGCTAGGGAGTGTGATTGTTTAGGCTGCCTTGGTACATATTCAAACTAACAAATCGTAATCCGAAGATGAGAAGCAGTTTGATGAATTTGTACTTATTGTCATTAGTCTGAGTAGCTTTTAAATTCTCTTTTTGTTTACTATTGCATTTAAACAATATGTCACGAACATAAGGAAAACACATTAAAATGAAAACGGATTTATTTATTTCATACGCTTGGACGTCAAATGATCATAAAGAGTGGGTTCACCTACTCGCAAGCCAACTTCATTTAATGGGTTACACGGTGAAAATTGACGAAGCAGTCGACTATGGTTCGAGTTTAAGTGGCTTCATGCAAGAAGTAACCGATGCTTCTCATGTACTTTTAGTTGTTGATGAAAATTATGTTGAACGTGCAGACAACTCCCCAACATCAGGAGTTGGCATTGAGACAGAATGGATAAGCAGTGTTTTTGAGAGTAAACCAAACACATGGCTGTCCGTTATTTTTGTTAGAAACCCTAACTATAGATTACCTCGTTGGCTAAAAGCTAAAAGTCCTAAAGGTTTTGATTTTAACTCAAACCCTGATGCTAGGAGATATCCAGGATCAACCCAGATAGACGCAGTATGGCGATGGATTGAAGGACTTCCCGCAGACAAACAACATGCGATACCTATCTCGGTCGTTCATAAACGAGCAGCGCGACTTGAGCGGATTGATGTTCTGAAAGACTCTGGTAATTATGCAAACCCAGCTCTAAGTGGGCGTGTAACTTTTCGCTATCGAGAGCATTTAGGTTATACCGTTGGAAATGGTGAGTACCAGTTCAAAATCCATTTCAGTGGGTGTTCAGGAAATAGTGTCTATGTATACACTGATGGTGGTCTTAAAGCTGTGGGGCTAATAACAACTCCAAACTTTACCCCCTCAACAGTCGATTCTTTTCTAACCCCCGGTCGAACAATCACGCCTACTGTCGGACAAAAAGCCGTGCTCTTGAATAGTGAGGGTGCTCTTTGTGTTTTGACTATCGAAGAAGTCCAACGTGAAATTAATACTGAACAGTATGTACCCGAGCTTGTAACTTTCACTTATGAAATTTTAGTTAATCAATAGCGGGATCATTTTGCGCATTTGTCCCTAGCTTGCTATGCCACAGTAATTCGTTAGACGCTAATTTAGTAATCTCTATAACTCAGTTATGTCCAAAAGTGTTTTAGAGCGACTGTCCGCTTCTCGCTCTTATCCGCCTTTAACTTAAATCAAATCACCTCACCACCCTTTAATATATTTCATGTACATTTTATAACCAAGAAGTGCTAGGTTAGTGGTAAATTAATTGAAGGAAATAATTATGAAATTAGAGTCATTAGCACTGCACCACGGTTACGAATCTGAGGCTACGACCAAATCGGCAGCCGTGCCTATTTATCACACTTCTTCTTATACATTTGATAACACGCAGCATGGCGCTGATTTATTCGATTTAAAAGTACCTGGAAATATTTACACCCGCATAATGAACCCAACCAATGCCGTACTTGAACAACGTATTGCAGTAATGGAAGGGGGTATTGGTGGGCTAGCTGTTGCCTCTGGGATGGCTGCTATTACGTATGCTATTCAATGTTTGTGCGAAGTAGGCACTAATATTGTAAGCACCAGCCAAGTATATGGTGGTACGTATAACTTATTTGCTCATACACTACCTAGGCAAGGTATTGAAGCACGCATGATTAAAGCCGATGACTTTACCGCGTTCGAGAATGCAATTGACGACAACACCCGTGCTGTTTTTTGTGAATCTATTGGTAATCCAGCAGGTAATATTGTTGATATTGAACGTTTAGCACGTATTGCACACAGCAAAGGTGTGCCGCTTATTGTTGATAATACCGTGGCTACGCCGTATTTATGCCGCCCATTTGAGCTGGGCGCCGATATAGTGGTTCACTCGCTGACAAAGTACATAAACGGGCACGGTACTGCCATTGGCGGCATGATTGTCGACTCTGGTAAGTTTGATTGGAAAGCGAATGCCACGCGTTTTGCAATGATGAACGAGCCCGATCCGTCGTATCACAATGTGGTTTATACCGAAGCTTTTGCTGAAGCTGCATTTATCGGTCGCTGCAGAGTAGTGCCACTTAGAAATACTGGCGCAGCGCTTGCGCCTAAAAACGCATCTGACATTTTAATCGGCCTTGAAACCTTAGGTTTAAGAATGGATCGCCACTGCGAAAATGCACAGCAGTTAGCTGAGTATTTAGAAAATCATCCAAAAGTGCTTTGGGTTAATTACGCAGCGCTTAAATCAAGCCCGTATAACGAAATAAGCCAAAAAATTACCAGTGGTAAAGCATCGGGTATTTTAAGCTTTGGTATTGCTGGTGGCCTAGAAGCGGGTACTCGTTTTATTGATGCGCTAAACATGATTTTACGCTTAGTTAATATTGGCGATGCCAAGTCGCTTGCATGTCATCCAGCGTCAACCACACACCGCCAATTAAATGATGAAGAGCTTGCTAATGCGGGCGTAAGTCGCGATTTAATTCGTTTGTCGGTCGGTATTGAAAACATTGTAGATATAATTGCCGATGTAAGCCAAGCGCTCGATAAAGCTTAAAATTACATTAATTAGAAATGCTTGTTCAGCTTTACTGTAAATACAGTATTGTTTGTTAAAAAGGTTTAGGTTTTCTAAACCTTTTTAGCCATTCATTTAGCTACAGTTTAAATACAGGCGGTAGGCTAAATATTTATTACTTTAACCTAAATAAAATGGGCTAAAAGTAGTGATTTTTCACAATAGTTGGTATGTTACAAGTAACATTTTATTTAATTGTGTGTGATGAAAAAAAACAAACGTTCTTCTCTTCAAGATATTGCCGATGCGGTTGGTGTAACCAAAATGACGGTGAGTCGTTATTTACGTAATCCCGAAAAAGTATCAGAGTCTACTCGCACTAAAATTAGTGCAGCTATTGATACGCTAGGTTACATTGCAAATAAAGCCCCTGATTTACTCTCTAATGCTAAAAGTTACTCTATTGGTGTACTAGTCCCATCGTTAACGAATCACGTGTTTGCTCAAGTTATAAAAGGCATTGAAGATGTAACAGGGCCTGCAGGGTATCAAACAATGTTAGCCCATTATGGTTATAACCCTGAAATTGAAGAAAAACGGGTTGAGTATCTATTGTCGTATCACGTTGATGGTTTAATTTTATCAGAAACCACACACACAGACAGAACGCTAAAAATGATTGAAACGTCAGGCGTACCTGTGATTGAAATAATGGATACTCATCACTCTCCTATGCAGCAAGCGATTGGTTTTGATAACGTTAAAGCCGCTTTTGATATGACGACGGCACTTTTAAATAAAGGCTATCGCAATATTGTTTATATAGGTGCAAGGCTCGATGTACGAACACGCCTAAAATTTCAAGGTTATTCAGATGCTATGTTAGCTAAAGGCTTTACGCCTAAAAGTGTGATGACTGATCAAGCTTCATCTTATAGTTTAGGCGCTGAACTTTTACAAAAAGCGCGTACTGACTACCCAAATACTGACTGTTTGTTTTGTACTAATGATGATTTAGCAATTGGGGCTATTTTTGAATGCCAGCGAAACAACATTTTAGTGCCTAGCCAAATAGGGATTGTGGGTTTTCATGGTCATGATATTGGCCAAGCAATGGTGCCTCAATTAGCAAGTGTGATCACCCCTCGTTATCAGATAGGTAATGTTGCGGGAAGAGAGTTGTTGAGCCGCATTAATTCCGATTTGGATACTAGCATGAATTATAAGCAAGTAATTGATACTGGTTATATAGTTCATCTAGGTGAGAGTGTTTAAATACTTAAATTACCTGAGCCTAATTACCTGAGCCTAAATAACAAAAGGCTCAGGTAATTTTTATATGTGTGATGATAAATCTACGTATTGTAAATTTACAAAAACAGAGAAATAATCATAGCGACAAGTGCGCCAACAGTACCAATAATAGTTTCCATTACTGTCCACGTTTTAAGAGTTTGCATTTCGCTCAAACCGAGATAGCGACTCGCTAACCAAAATCCTGAGTCGTTTACATGGGAGAGCACAATAGAGCCCCCACCAATAGCGATGGTGACAGCGGCAAGCTGCGCTCCATCAAGGCCTAAAGGCTGAAGCATTGGAATAATTAAGCCACACGCTGTAAGCATAGCTACAGTCGCAGAGCCTTGAATAACCCGCACAGCGGCTGATAATACAAAAGCGAGTATTACAATCGGTAAGCCTGAGCCAGCTAAGTAATTACCTAGTGCCGTACCTACTCCTGAATCAACTAATACTTGTTTAAATACCCCACCGGCACCAGTGACAAGAATAATAATTCCCGCAGGTTGTAAGGCACTACCACAAATTTCCATGATTCTAGCATTAGGGACACCGCGCCTTGCACCGAGCAAATAAAATGCCATTAGGCAGGCAACTAAAATTGCTGTAAATGGATGACCTATAAAGGCTAACCAATTATATAAATCAGAGTCTTTTTCAACAAAGCGGCTACCAATAGTATTTAAACTAATCATAATTAACGGCAGAGCAATTAAACCTAATGCTAATCCAAAACTAGGCGCGCCTTTACCAACTCTTTGGTTATCGTCGATTTGTTCGTGTTGTGGGAGTTCTACATGAATAGATTTAGAAATAATAGAGCCCCAAATTGGACCTCCTATAATCATTGCCGGTATGGCAGCAATAAGGCCAAATAAAATCATATAACCATAGTCAGCGCCTAATTGAGAGGCAACCAAAATCGGCCCTGGCGCAGGAATAAGAAACGCCTGACAAGACGCTATCCCAGCAAGTAGCCCAATACCAATTTTAACAACGCTGCCACCGCCTTTTCGTACCACAGCAAAAACAATACCGATTAAAAGTACAACGGCTACATCAAAAAAGAGGGGGAGGGCACAAATAAAGCCCGTAAAGGTAAGCGCCCAATTAGCGTTTTTTTCTCCAAAACGGTGTAAAAGAGTGTGGGCAATACGATCCAGCGCGCCGGTTTCTTCCATTACTTTGCCAAACATGGCACCTAAAGCGACCACAACCGCTACAAAGCCTAGTGTTCCGGCCATTCCTTTTTGAATTGTAGCGGCAATTATTTCTGGGCTCATTCCTGAGAATAATCCTGCAATCATAGAAACAAGGATCAAAGAGACGACAGCATGTAGTCGTACTTTCATTACTAAGAAAAGCAATAAAAATATGGAGCCTGCCGCTGTTAGTATTAATGATAAATCTGACATTTTTCCCTACTTATATTCAGTGTGAATTATGATGTTTAGTGTGTTTAACTTCACTTTCGTATTTGTTACGGGTAACATGTTACCCGTAACTCAATATAATATATACATTGAAAATAATTAATTATTAAATTAAGGCGAGGGTAAATACATGAGTAACACAAATGTAGGTCGTGTTTATATTGTAATGGGGGTTTCAAGCACAGGAAAGTCAAGTGTGGGTGATGCATTAGCAAAGCGCATTGGCGCTAAATTTATCGACGGAGACGACTTACATCCCAAGGCTAATATATTAAAAATGTCATCTGGGCAGCCTTTAAACGATGCTGATCGTGTGCCTTGGCTAGAAAGAATACGTGATGCTGCATTTAGCATTGAAAAGAAAAATGAAATTGCGGTAATAGTCTGCTCTGCATTAAAAAAGAAATACCGAGAACAAATATGTGACGGAAATATAGGTATTACCTTTTTACATCTTTATGGTGATTTTGAACTGGTTAAAAGCCGTATGCAGGACAGAAAAGGGCATTTTATGCCTGTTGATTTACTCAAAAGCCAATTTGAAACGCTAGAAGTACCAAAAGAAGATGAGCCCAATGTTATAAATATAGATATTAATAACTCATTTGAGCAAGTAGTCGAAAGCTGTATTAGCGCAACTAAATGAATAGCCACAACACGTAAAAAGTTTTTAGTTAATCAATTAACTGTTACTTTTAACATTTAAAGGCTTTATTTGTTATGAGTTAGCGTCTGCTCGTGGTGTTTCTAAAATCGCTTTTTTTTCATCTTCAGATAATATTATCCAATCAAAAATTTCTTCGTTAGTACGCCCACAACCGGTGCAGTAACCGCTGCGCCTTTCGCATATTCCTAGGCAATCAGTTTTAAATTTAGATTGTTTTTTGTTTTGATTTAATTGGCGCATATTAAAGTCCTAGTGGTGGTGCAATTTCAAAGCGAGAAGAAAACCCGTTACCTTCTTGATTAGTAGCAAGTGTAATGACTGGGGTTTTAGTATCAAGTACAAAGGTGCTGTAAATTGAACTTGCTGTTTCTTTTTGGCTTTCCAACCAACCTGTTTTGGTTAAGCATTGGCGTAATTGCTTAGCCAGTTTTTGATGAGACTTTATTGTTTGCGTTTGTGTTTTAACAGGTGTTTGGCATTGGTAGCTTGCTTGCTCTGACTTATTTAAAGTAACCGTACAGTTTGCTCCAATCATATGAGCACTAGTACGCCATTGATTAGTAAACTGGTTATTTACTTTATCTGTTTTGATTGAATTAAAACCAGACTCATAACTGCTTATAAGGTTATTTATGGTGCTGCATTCGTCGGGTGTTACTGTGGTTTTTACAGACTGATTCGTTGTAGTAGTAGTGGTTGTTGTAGTTGTAGTCTGATTAGTTTTGCTGGTACAGCCCGCTAAAATAAACGCGACAATAGAAGGAATAATATAGTTTTTCATGTTTCACAGTAACCGATTAATTTAGCCACGCACTATATCACACGTGATTTACTGTAAAAATAAAAAGGCCCATATAAATATGAGCCTCTTTGTTAGTTGCAACTAATGCTATTTATGGCGACCTTGCAAGCATTTAACTACATCTTCAAGGGCTAAGCCTTGGCGTTGTAGTAATACTGTCAGGTGATAAATTAAATCAGCAGACTCGTTTGTTAGCTCATCGTTATCGTGTTTCATAGCGGCAAGAGCAACTTCTACGCCTTCTTCACCTACTTTTTGACAACTACGGCTTAAGTCTTTTGCAAATAATGACGCTGTGTAGCTTTTTTCAGGGTCGTCGTTTTTACGCGCAACAATCACATCTTCTAACTGTGCCAAAAAGCTTAAACTTGGTTTTGCTTCATCACCAAAACAGCTTTGTGTGCCTAAGTGGCATGTTGGGCCTTCTGGGTTGGCAAGTACTAAAATTGAATCGTAGTCACAATCTGTATGCACAGATACTACGTTTAAGTAGTTTTCTGATGACTCGCCTTTAGTCCATAAACGCGATTTTGAACGCGAGTAAAACGTTACCTTATTGGTATCAAGCGTAACAGCGAGTGCTTCGCTGTTCATAAAGCCTTGCATTAAAATAACACCAGAGCGGGCATCTTGAATAATAGCAGGGATCATGTCACTTTTAGCGAAATCGACCTGAGCTTGGTTTTGTTGTGTTACTTGCATAATCTTGCTGCCACTTGGTTATCTGTTAAAAATTGTTTTAGTTCGCTAATGTTAATCACATTTTTATGAAAAACGCTGGCGGCTAATGCACCATCTACTTTGCTTTGTTTAAATACATCAACAAAATCTTGCATACTACCCGCACCGCCAGAGGCGATTAAAGGAATGTCACACAGCTCGCGAATTTTACTTAGTTGCTCGTTGTCGTAACCGTTACGAACGCCATCTTGGTTCATACAGTTTAATACAATTTCGCCTGCGCCTAGGTCTTGTACGCGTTTAACCCATTCTTGTGTTTTATAGCGCGTACGGCTTGATGCATTAGGATCGCCGGTTAATTGATACACTAAATACTCGCCGGTAATTTCATCAAAAAAGCTGTCAATGCCGACTACAACACATTGCTTGCCAAACTCATCGTGTAATTCTTTAATAAGTTCAGGGCGAGCAATAGCAGGGCTGTTGATGCTTATTTTGTCTCCGCCGCGCTCAAGTACACGCGCTGCATCAGCGACCGATTTAATACCGCCCGCTACACAAAATGGAATGTCGATATTGCGTGCAATGCTCTCTACCCAATTTACATCAAGTAGGCGTTTTTCAACGCTTGCGCTGATTTCGTAAAAAACTAGTTCATCGGCGCCAGCTTCGCTATAGGCTTTAGCCATTGTTAAAATATCGCCAACTATTTCATGGCCTTTAAACTTAACGCCTTTAACTACTTGGCCGTCTTTAACGTCTAAACACGGGATTATGCGTTTTGATAACATGCCAATGCCTCCTCAACGCTAAATGCGCCATCAAGCAATGATTTACCTAAAATAACGCCGCCCACACCAAGCTCTTTAAGCTTTTTAATGTCGTCAAGTGAGCTTACGCCCCCTGAGGCTTGCACTTTAATTGTGCTGTTGTGGCGAGTTAGGTCTTCGTAAAGTTCAAACGATGGACCTGTCATGGTGCCATCTTTACTGATGTCCGTGCATAAAAAATCAATAACACCTAAGTTCACATAAAAATCTACCAGCTCAAGTAAACCAAATTCAGATTCACTTAACCAACCGTGTGTTGCTGGTGCCCAGCCCGTGGCTGTTTTATTTACATCAAGGGCAATAACAAAGTGCTCTGCGCCAAATTGTTCAATCCAGGCTTTTACTTGTTCGCGTTTTTCTACTGCCATTGAACCAATAACAACTTGGTTTGCACCGGCTTTTAGCCAATCACTTACATCTTGCTCTGAGCGAATACCGCCGCCCACTTGGTACGGTACGTTAAGTGCTTTGGTTGCAGCTTGAATATGTTTCCACTGCTTTTTACTTGGATCGCGTGCACCTTCTAAATCAACAAGGTGTAGTTTACCTGCGCCACTGTCGGCGTATTCTTTTAAACGCGCGCCAAGTTCGAAAGGGTAAAACTGTGCTGTGTCGTATTTACCTTGGTACAAGCGCACAATTTGATTTTGTAATACGTCTAATGCTGGAATAATCACAAATAATCTCTTTTTTGTTAGTTAATGGGCAGCTTACAACTGCCAATCAACAAAATTTTGTAATAAACGTGCGCCAACTTTTGCGCTGCGCTCTGGGTGAAATTGCATGCCTGCGTAATTGTCTTTAGCAACAATGGCTGAAAAGGTTTGACCATATTCGCCGCTCACTAGTGTGGCGTCGTTTACGGTGTGCGCAAAGCTGTGAACAAAATACACTTGCTCATCAAGCGTCAGCCCTTTAGTTAATGCATGCTCTTTGTTAACGCTTAAGTTATTCCAACCCATATGCGGCGACGTTAAGTTGCCTACATCAAGTGCTTTTACTTGTCCTGGTATTTTACCTAGGCACTGTACGTTACCTTCTTCGGTGCTCTCGCACAGTAACTGCATACCTAAACAAATACCCATAAGCGGGCGCTGGTATTCATTTATAGCTTGTTGCCAGCCGTTATCTAATAGGCGTTTCATAGCAACCGACGCGTGACCTACACCTGGCAATATAGCGCGCTCAAAACCCGCTAATTGCTCTGGTGAAGTAATTACTGTTGGCGTTTGCCCTAAGCGCTCAAACGCAAAGCGCACTGAATTTATATTGGCACAACCGGTATTAATTATGGCAATCATAAACATCCCTTAGAGCTGGCTGTTTGTTGGGTCGTGTCTTGTGCTACTGCCATACGAAGAGCACGTGAGAACGCTTTAAATAAGCCCTCTACTTGGTGATGACAGTTACCGTCGCTTACCGATAAAATAAGGCTAATTGCGGCGTTATCACTCAAACTTTTGAAAAAGTGCTCAACCATTTGCACGTCTAAGTCGCCTGCTTTTTCGCGGCTAAAGTTAGCGTTTAATACAAATGATGCACGGCCCGATAAATCAATTTGTGCTTCAGCTTTACACTCGTCCATAGGAAGCGCAAAACCATAGCGTGCAATTTGCGATTTAGTGCCAAGCGCTTGTTTAAGTGCGACACCAAGAGCAATACCAATGTCTTCAACAAGGTGGTGCTCGTCTATGTGTAAATCGCCTTTGGCTTTAATGTTTAAACCAATGTTTGCGTGGGTGCGAATTTGATCAAGCATGTGATCAAAAAAGCCAAGTCCGGTGTCTATGCTGCCATTTTTAGTTTGATCTAAGTTTATGGCTACATCAATTTGGGTTTCTTTAGTGTTGCGTGTAACACGACCTTCGCGGTTTGCGGTAGTCAATTTTGTCACTATCGCACTCCAATCGCCGTCGTATAAAATACCTTCACAACATAAGTTTTGAGCAAGGCCAATATCGGTCTGGCGATCGCCAATAACAAAAGAGCGCGCTAAGTCTACTTTGCCAGAGCGCATAAGCTCGGTAAGTAAGCCCGTTTTAGGTTTACGGCAATCACAGTTTTGCTCATCAAAGTGTGGGCAAATTAATACTTCGTCAAAGCTAATGCCTTGGCTTTGCATTATGTCCATCATTTTGTCTTGTGCTATGTCAAAATCAGCAGTAGGAAAGCTATCTGTGCCTAAACCATCTTGGTTAGACACCATTACTAAACGGTAACCTGCGGCTTGTAATTGTAATAATGCGGGCATTACACCGGGTAAAAACGCCAGCTTTTCAAGGCTGTCTACCTGTTTATCGGTAATTGGCTCTTCAATTATGGTGCCGTCGCGGTCAATAAATAAATAGGGGTTACTCATGATACTTCCTGTTGTGCTGAAATTGCTGAGGCTGTTGGCAATGCTAGGCCATCAAGCCAAATTTTTACTTGTTTAAGTTCTTGTTCGCTACCAATTGAAATGCGTAGCCAGTCGTTTTCACCATATAAGGTAAAAGCGCGCATAACCAAACCTTGCTCAAGTGCGATTTTAAAATAGTTTTTATCGGCTAACTTTAAAGTAACAAAGTTACCTTCACCAGTGAGAATTTTTAATACAGCAGGCGATTCACTTAGCCACTGTACAAGTTTAGCTTTTAAAGCGTTTAAAATAATCACTTGGCGGCGCATTGAGGTAATTGCATCGGGTGCAATTGCTTGCGCTGCAATACTTGCTACTACGCCAGATACCGGATACGGCGCAATAACTTTACGAATTGGCGCTAGTGTTGCTGCTTGTGCAAGCGTAAAGCCCGTTCTGAGCCCTGCTAGCGCAAAGGCTTTAGAAAGCGTACGCAAAACCACTACATTACTAAACTCATTAATAAGTTTTGTGGCGCTTTGCTCTGGGCAAAACTCTATATAGGCTTCGTCAACAATAACCAGTGCTTTACCCATAAGTGCTGTTGCAATCGCTTTTACTTTATCAAGTGGTGTTAGGCTGCCCGTTGGATTATTTGGGTTACAAATAAATACCAGTTTTGAGCTGCCAACAGCTGCAACTATTTCGTCAGCACTGCCATTTAATAATAATTCTTGGGTAAGCGCGTTAATACTAACATTGTGTGTATCGGCGGTAACTTTGTACATACCGTAGGTTGGTAAAAATAGCGCAATACTATCTTTAGCTGGCTCACAGTATGTGCGCACTAAAAGCTCAATGCCTTCATCTGCGCCGCGCGTCATTAATACATTTTCGCTTTCAAGCTCTGTATAAGCGGCGTAACGGTCAATAACCAGTTGCGGTTGTGGGTCGGGGTAGCGATTTAAATCCTCAATACTCAGTTCAAGATTTTTAGCATACGGGCTTTCGTTAGCATTTAGCCACGTAGTACCGGTTAGCTTTTCACTTTTTGCAGAGCTGTATGCAGCAAGGGCTGCAATATTCTTAGGTAATAAGCTAGACGCTTGTGCGCTCTCATTGCTCATTTTTAATTGCCTCTAAACGAATTGAAACCGCATTAGCGTGGGCATCAAGGCCTTCTGCATCTGCAAGTGGTAAAATTGCTTTTGAAAGCTGCGTTAAACCACTTTTAGTAATTGTTTGTACTGTGTAGGTGCGAAAAAAATCAAGTAAGTTCAAGCTAGAATAGCTTGCGCTATAACCATATGTTGGTAACACGTGGTTAGTACCCGATGCGTAATCGCCTGCAGATTCTGGTGTGTAGTCACCTACAAATACTGAGCCTGCATTTTTAACTTTGTCTAGGTAAGGTGTTGCATCGCCTAGTTGTAAAATTAAGTGCTCTGGGCCGTATTGCGCCGATACGTCAAATGCTTGCTCAATTGAATCAACCAAAATAAGTGAAGAATTAGCGAGCGCTTGCTCGGCTGTTTCTTTGCGGCTCAAATTAGCTAATTGGCGTGTAAGTGCCTGCTGAGTTTGTTCTATAATACTTTCGCTGTTACATAATAAAATAACCTGCGAGTCTGCGCCGTGCTCTGCTTGTGAGAGTAAATCGGCGGCTATAAATTCTGGGTTTGCACGTTCATCTGCTATAACTAATACTTCAGACGGACCTGCTGGCATATCAATTGCCATACCTGGGATAGTTTGCGCAACGAGCTGTTTAGCCATTGTTACGAAGCTATTACCTGGGCCAAAAATTTTGTTTACTTTAGGAACCGATTCGGTGCCATAAGCCATTGCTGCAATTGCGCCTGCGCCACCACTTTCTATCAAAGTAGTAATGCCACATAACTTAGCTGCATATAAAATAGCAGGGTTAATTGCTTTGTCACCTTGTACTGGTGTAGCAAGTACGACGGTTTTAGCGCCGCTTAACTGTGCTAATACACCTTGCATAATAACCGACGATGGCAGTGGAGCACTGCCACCGGGTACATAAATACCGACTGCTTCGATGGCTTGATATTTCAGTTCACATACAACGCCTGGTTGGGTCGATAATTTAATATCTTTTGGCAACTGCGCTTCGTGAAAACGTTTAACGTTTGCATAAGCGGTATCAATTGCGTATTTAAGCTCTGCACTTAGTGCTTGCTCTGATGCGTTAATTTCATCTAGCGGTACACGCAAACGTGGGTTAGCTCTATTATCAAACTCTTTGGCCATGCTAAGTAAGGCCTCATCGCCTTGCTCTTTTACATTAGCTAAAATAGTTTTGCATATTGCTTCAACCTTTGCGCTTACAGAAACTGCAGGGCGCATTAGCGCCGCGGCTTGTACTTGTGAAGATTCCTCATTCCAACGAAGCATGGTACTTACTCCATCATTTTTTCAATTGGCATAACTAAAATAGAGTTAGCGCCTAGGGCCTTTAACTGCTCCATTGTTTCCCAAAATAATGTTTCGCTGCTTACCATGTGAAGTGCTACGTATTCTTCATTACCCGCAAGGGCAAGTAGAGTCGGTTGACCAGAACCAGGTAAAATTTCACAAATTTCATCAAGTTTATTTTTTGGTGCGTGTAGCATGATGTATTTGCTTTCTTTAGCTTGTCTAACACCACGTAGGCGCGGCATAAGCTTATTGATTAGTGCTAGTTTGTCAGCGTCTTGCAGATCTTTATTTTGAATTAAACATGCGTTTGATTCTAAAATTGTATCACCTTGAATTAAGCCGTTAGCTTCAAGTGTTGCGCCAGTAGATACCAAATCACAAATTGCATCAGATAAACCTGCACGTGGTGCTACTTCAACAGAGCCAGTAAGCATTACTGTACTTGCGTTAATGCCTTCGCGCTTTAACCACTGAGTTAAAATTTCTGGGTAGGTAGTTGCAATACGTTTGCCTTCAAACCAGCTTTTATCGCGAGCGCCTAGCTCTTGTGGCCATGCAAGTGCAAGACGACAGTAACCAAAATCTAGTTTTGAAAGTTTGTTTACTTCGCTTGGAACACCTTGGCGTTCACGTTCTGCTTGAACTTCTACTAGTACGTTTTCGCCAACAATACCTAAGTCACATACACCGTCCATTACTAAACCCGGAATATCGTCATCGCGCACACGTAGTACGTCAATTGGCATATTAGTTGAGTGTGCAATTAAGCGTTGTTCACGAAGGTTAAGTTTAACACCTAACTGTTTTAACAGATCTTGACAATCTTTAGATAGGCGGCCGCCTTTTTGGATGGCGATACGTAGACGATTACTGTTGTTCATTATTCATTTTCCTTTAATTTAAAAACTAAAAACCCCGAGGGGAACCTCAGGGCGAAAATGAATCAATGTTATTTGAATCGCCAGAGGTTCCTTTTAGGAATAACCTCTCAGCGAAAGACCTGACAGGTTATTCCGGTGAATGGTGGTGATGATGTACTGTTGTCAGGTTTAAGCGCATTTTTTATCCTATATAACTGCCCGTTGCTTTGTTAACGTGCAGTTGTTATCTGTTTAAATAAATTTCGCATTCATAAAAACATAAACAGCGATATTATGGCAAGTTTTTTTTAGCTTAATTAAAGCATATGTTATAACTGTCGATAATATTAAGATAATAAGCGCAATTTTAGCGAATAATTGTTTGTTTATCATTCAAATTTAGCATTTTGATAATCAAACAGTTAAATAAGGAAGTACGTATGGATATCATGATCCCTTATTTAGGAAGAATCACCAGGCTAGAAGTTGAGTCAAAAGGCGCTTTCCATATTGCGGGTGTGCAAAGTGGATCGGCTACTGAAAAAGTTGAACTAGAGAATAAAAAAAGGCGTGAGTTACAGAAAAAGAAAAAGCTCAATATGCTTGATGATCAAAGTAGTAAAAAAAAGTCTAACGTAGACGATGACGAAAACCCCCATTTAGATACATGGGCTTGAAAATACCAGCTTTACTAAATACATAAGCAATTAACTAAAAAGGCCCTTGCGGGCCTTTTTACTATGTATTTTGCTTATGCCAATTAGCTTAAACTCTTAAGCAGATTGGCATTACTCTTGGTTTTTGCTTTTAAATATATAAAAGCTAAATATAGCGAACACACATACCTGAGCTACAATACCTTGCCATGTTGACTTAATACCAAGCCATGCTATTTCCAAGCTCATTGGTAGCGGGGCAATACCTATTATATCGGCCTCTTGTAATGCAATAACGGCTTTGCCCATAAGCACAAACGAGAGTGCAAATAATAGGTAAGTGGTAATTGCAAAAAACTTAGCAACCGGTAATTTAATTGAGTACTTAATTAATACCCACGTAATAATAGCCAGTATTGCTACAGCTATCGCAAAACCCGATGCAATAGATGAATATTGAGCAGGCGAGCTTTGCGTTAATAAAGACTGATAAAACAATACGGTTTCGAATACTTCACGGTATACGGCAATAAAAGAAAGCCCCGCTAATCCCCAAAGTGTCCCCGACTCAAGACGCTTATCTATATTGTCTTTTATATATTTTTGCCATTGTTGAGCACTTGTTTTACTGTGCATCCATACGCCAACATACAGTAAAATTACAGCGGCAAACAATGCGCCAGCACCTTCCATAACTTCGCGACTTGCACCACTTATTTCTATTAATGTTTGCGCAGCAGCCCATGTTAAGCCACCGGCAATAAGTGCTGTTACCCAGCCAATATGTACGTATTTAAGCGCATCTTGACGTTTCGTTTTAATAAGCACAGTCATAAGGGCAATAATAACTAAGAGTGCCTCTAAGCCTTCTCGCAGTAATATTATTAAACTCGCTGAAAGTAGAGCGCCATCAGTTAGCTTGGTTTCGTTTAGCATGCTATCTGCTTTAGCTAGTTGTGTTAGTGCCGCACTTACTTTTTCGGCAACGACGGCTGTATCTTTTTCGTTTTTGAATGTTTGGCGCAGGTTCATCAGCTGTACTTCGATGTTTTTACGCAGTGTTTCGTCGTAGGCATTTAAGTTGTTTTCAACAAGCTCAAAGCCATCTAAGTATGCGCTAATTGCTAAATCACTTGCTTGTGAGTAATTGCCTTTAGCATGCGCGGCTTGCGCTGCAAGTAATTGCGTGCGAGTAACTGTTATCGGATTTTTGTTAGCGCTAAATAATTGCTCTGGATTACCACGAAGCCATTTAACGTAATGTGCTTGTGCTTCACTTTGACCTGCCGATAATTGTGCAGGGTTTAGGTTTACAATCTGCGAAGCGGTAATGTTTTGTTCTACATTTTGTGGTTTTTGAACATCTTTAAATGCCAAGCTACCTACATAGAAAGCTAAAGACCATCGTTGTTGTTCATTAAATTGGGTAAAAGCAACCATAGGTGTGTCGTCAATGCCGTTACTTACAGCGTCAAACAACCCCATTAATGAGCGGTTAGTTGCACGTTCTTCGTCGGTAAAGTTGGTAGGTTCTGGCGATAAATCTTTTGCAAGCGGGCCGTCGCCTTGACCACTTTGGCCGTGACACATTGAGCAGTTAGCAGCAAAAAGCGCTTTAGTTTGCTCAACCGGAAGCAACGATGTAGGTAACGATAGTTGTGGCATAAAGGTAAGCAGCGACTCACGAAGCGCTGAGCTTGCTGCACGTACATCGGCAACACTCACTTTATTAGCAATCGCTGTATGCAGTGCTTTAGCTTGTGCCTTTACTGTATCAAACTCATTGGTTTGGCTTGATAGCTGTCCAGCTTGCTCAATAATAACGTGCGAAAATTCAGTCATTTCTTGATATTCGTCGGGGTCTAGTATTTCACCATTTCCAACAGCTGCCACGTAATCTACACCTATATACTCTGCAAGCTGTGCAATTTGTTTTATTTTTGTTTGCTCATTAGGTGAGGCCGACACATTAAAGCTTGCCATAGCCATTATAAAAAGCACAAAAAAACAATGAAATTGTCGTTTGCCCATAGATACCAAATTTAAAAACACGTGAGAATTATTTTTGGACATTGAAAAGCCCTACAGAGGAAAAGCCAAAATTATAATTGTTTTCATTTGCATTTCAAGCGGATTAATTTAAACAAAGAAGATAAATAAAAAGGATAACAATTTATAGAACTTTAAAGTGTTTTTGTAACATGTGAGTAACAGTAACCAAGTGATTTATATAATAACTTGGTTACTGAGTTGATTGCTCACAAAGCATTTATTACTTTGCTTGCTCAGCTGACTTAATGCTGCTTTGAATAAGCGGCGAAATAGTTAAGCCTTGTACAATAATAGAAAATATAACCACAACGTAGGTAACAATAACGATTAGGTTATGTAGGTCAGAGCCGCCTACAAAAACTTGCTCGCGTGGGATTGCTGCCGCCATTGCCAGTGCAAGACCACCGCGTAGCCCACCCCAGGTTAAAATTTTAACACTGTGTTTATCGTAACTTCTAAAGCGTTTAAAGATAACAAAGGGTGCGCCTACACTAATAAAGCGTGCTAGTAATACTGCAGGTACCATTAGTAAGCCTAAGCCAATTTCACCAAGCGTGATTGGCATCGTCACTATTAGCATACCTATTATTAAAAAGAGTAGGGCATTTAAAAAGCTATCGGTTGCATGCCAAAAATCTTTTACGTAACGAGTGTCTTCAGGCCCCGTGCGCTCAGTTGCTTTAGTACGAGTAATGTTACCCATTAATATGCCGCTCGTTACCATGGCAAGTGCGCCTGATATTTCCCAAATATTTGCAGCAGCAAAACCTGCGGTAGGAATAGTTAAGGTTATCAATAAGCGAATGTTTACATCGCGGCTGTTAATAATTAAAAAGTGGCCAACCAAAGCGATAACCAAACCAAACGCAATGCCGCCTAGGGCGTCTACAAAAAAGAGTTCTGCTATATCGCCAAATTGTGCATCGGTGCCATAAAAAGCAACCGAAAAAATGGTCGTAAATATTACTAAACCAATACCGTCGTTAAATAGCGACTCACCTTCTACTTGAACTGAGATTCCTTCTGGCGCTCGCATTTGTTTAATAATAGCAAGTACGGCAATAGGATCGGTTGGGCTAATAAGCGCGCCAAATAATAAACAGTATATAAACGGTACATCAAAGCCAAATAAGGCAAACAGATAAAAACTTAAATAACCGACTATAAAAGTGGAAGCAATAGTAGAAAATAGCACTAGTACGGTTATTTCCCAGCGCTGTTTACGAAGCGCCATAAGGTTAATTTCCAATGCGCCAGCATAAAGTAAAAATCCGAGCATACCTTTGAGTAATAACTCGTTAAAGTTAATACTGGAAACAATTTGGGTCATGGCTAACGCATTTTGATCGCCTAATAATTTAACGGCAATAATCAATAATAAAGAAATAACAACTGAGCCTGTAGTAATGGCAATTGTAGTTTGCATTTTGAGGATATATTGGTTTGCAAAAGCAATAAAAATTGCAATGGCAGAGAGAAAACAAATGAGATACCAAGCATTCATTGGCTAACCTTACTATTTTTTTAACGACACACGAAAAAGAGGATTATAAACCCGCGTATGGTACTCCTGTAATATTTCAGAGTCACAGTTTTTATGCCTAAATATAGCTTTTAATACGGATTATTTTTAGTAAGAGTTAATAGGAAATTAGGCTTTGTAAATATTGTCATTATTAAATTAAATGTACGTTATAAATACACAGTGTATTGTAAAATCGAATGATTAATTTCACTATTTAAAGTGCGTATTAATTCGTAAAGTAAAAGTGGGTTTTGTAATTACTTGCCCTTAATGCTTTGCTTACGTAAAATCCCGCTATTATTTATTTTAAAGTGATTGGTATTATCAAACAGCTGTTTAGTGCAACCGGGCCTTTAGCGTTATCTTTAGATGGGTATATGCCTCGCCAACCACAAATTGATATGGCAATAGCTGTTGCGGATGCATTAAAAAACAGTTCGCAATTAGTTGTTGAAGCAGGCACGGGTACGGGTAAAACATTTGCATATTTAGCCCCTGCACTTAAGTCAAAAGGGCGCACGATAATATCAACAGGTTCTAAAGCTCTACAAGAGCAGCTTTATCACCGAGATTTACCGCAACTAGTTAAAGCTTTAAGTGCTTCAAAAAAAACCGCCTTATTAAAAGGGCGCGCCAATTACCTATGCACCTACCGACTTAATCAACATGTTGCACATGTACCTACTGACGACTCTGACGTAATGCATCAACTAGCTATGGTAGCTAAGTTTGCAAGCGAAACACAATCGGGCGATTTAGCCGATTGCATAGGTATAGAAGATGATGCCAAAGTACTGCCTTATGTAAATTCAACAGCCGATAATTGTTTAGGCAAAGAGTGTCCAGATTTTCAAAGCTGTTATATACGCAAAGCACGTTTAACTGCGGCCGATGCTGATGTGGTTGTTATTAATCACCACTTGTTTTTTGCTGATATGGCTGTAAAAGAAAGTGGCTTTGCTGAACTTATGCCAAAAGCCGACGCATATATATTTGATGAAGCCCATCAGTTAAGCGAAATTGCTAGTGATTACTTTGGTGAAAGTTTAAGCACTAAAAAGTTGGTAGATTTAATTAATGATTTACGTGCTATTTATAGAGCTGAAATTCCCGATATGCTGCAACTTGGTAAAAGCTTAAACAAGCTTGAGACAAGCGTTGCTGATTTACGATTACAATTTGGTGTTGATGGCAGCCGTGGCGATTGGCGAGAAAAACTAAGCGATAAACAAATTTGCGCGGCGCTCCATCGTGTGATCAGTGATTTAGATTTTGTTTATCAAGTACTCAAGCTTTGCCTAGATAGAAGCGACAAAATTGAGCATCCATTTGAACGTGCACTTGCGTTTAAAGGGCAGTTAGAGCGGGTTTTTGATACAGCCCAAACCGGCTTTAGTTATTGGTATGAAACAACGCGCCGTTATTTAACAATTAATATAACGCCATTGAATGTATCAGCTAAGTTTGCTCAAATGATGCAAGACACGGGCGCAGGCTTTGTATTCACTTCTGCAACACTTTCGGTTGATAACAAACTAGAGCATTTTAATGCAAGCCTAGGTTTGAAACCAAAACAAAGTATGATGGTAGATAGCCCATTTGATTACCCTAATCAGGCGCTGCTGTGTTTACCTCGCTACTTACCCGAATCGCATGCTGATAATATGCCGCATGCGATTGTAAAACTAACGCTTGAGCTTATAAAATCGGCACAAGGGCGTTGTTTTGTGTTATTTACTAGCTATCGAATGATGCACTTAGTGGCCGAAGGGCTAACTACACAAATAGACTACCCAGTTTATATGCAAGGGCAAATGTCTAAGCGTATAATTTTAGAGAAATTTACTCGCCATGGTAATGCGGTATTACTCGGCACGGCTTCTTTTTGGGAAGGCGTTGATGTACGCGGCAGTACATTAAGCTGTGTTATTATAGACAAATTGCCATTTGCAGCCCCTGACGATCCATTGCTACAAGCTAAAATGCAAGATTGCCAAATGCAGGGAAAAGACCCTTTTTCACACATACAATTACCGCAGGCTGTTATTGCGCTAAAGCAAGGTGTAGGGCGTTTAATTCGAGATAGTAAAGACAAAGGCGTACTTGTAATATGCGATAATCGCTTAGTTACGCGCCAATATGGCCAAGTATTTTTGAAAAGCTTACCACCGATGCGCCGCACGCGAAGCTTAGAAGATGCCAATACATTTTTAAAACAAATTAATTAGAGTACTAAAATGATCAAAAGTAATATCCTCGCCCTTGATGCTTCAACTGAAGCACTTTCAATTGTCTTACATTACCAGGGCCAAACGTTTCATCATTTTGAAGAGTGTCCGCAGCAGCACAGCCAAAAAATACTTCCACTTGTGGATGAACTGTTAACTAAAGCAAACTGTAAATTAAAAGATTTAGACGTAATCGGTTTTGGCCAAGGGCCAGGTAGTTTCACCGGTGTACGTATTAGTGTTGCTATAGCGCAAGGTTTAGCGTATTCAACTAATTTGCCGCTTGTTGGTGTGTCTACACTGGCAACTATGGCTCAACAAACGTTTGAACAAAATCGCAGCCTGAGTGTTTATCCAAGTATAGATGCGCGTATGGGTGAGATATACTTTGCACATTACCAAGCGCAAAATAATCTAATGCTTTTAGTTAACCAAGAATGCGTTATAAAACCTGATTTACTAAACAATGAGTATATAGCAACCACTGAGCCATCTGTAGCAGTGGGCACAGGTTTTAAAACCTATCCTGATGCGCTTAATGACTTTGAAAACGTGACAATTAATACTGATATTACATTGCCTGATGCACGTTATATGTTAGCGCATGTTGAAGCCGCGTTTTTAGCGGGTGACGTTGTAAAAGCGAGTGACGCTCAACCTAAATATGTGCGCGATACGGTAACGTGGAAAAAGCTACCAGGACGTGAGTAATCATATTATTTGCAAATTGGTTGTTTTTAAATCATAATTTTATGCATTATTAAGGTTGGAGACGCGTAATGACGCTGCCTATTGGTTCAGGTTTTTTTACCGGAGATATTCCGGGTAGGGTTAGCTCTATTAAAGTTGTTACTAATAAACCACAGAGTTTATTAGACCAACCGGCTGCTAAAAAAACAAATACCGATTACGTAAAAAGCAGTATTGAGGGTGTTGAACTGGCTAATCAGCTGTTTAAAAGCAGTGCTAAAAGCAATGAATACAGCCAAACAATTTACGACCAACCAACAGCTCAAGTAAGCAAAGCGATTTCTACTTATACTGAATTTGCCAATTTAGAACGCAGAGCAGAAGTACAAAATTTAATAGGCGTTGATATATACGCTTAATGCTTATTTAATCGCTTTAGATAAATTCAGCTATAAAATTTAATAAAAAGCCCGAACATTTGTTCGGGCTTTTTGTGTTCAAATCCACGTAAAGCTTACTGTTTAATAAAGCCAATCAGCTTATCTGCTATATCAGTATTATTTTGTGAACCAATAAATTGCTCACTGCCTTTACCATAGACAAATACCTGCACGTCTACAGCGGTATGTCCGCCTGTTGTCCAGCCAGTAAAGCTTGCATCGCTAATAATACTTTTAACAGCTAAATTAAGCGCTTTTTCACCCATTTTTTTAGCTTGCTCAAGTTTTATTTGGTTTTCAGTTGTAAATTCAATATTGGTGTTAGCAGTCCATACTGGTTTTAAATCATCAGAATCCAGTAAAAGTTGAGTTAGTTTACCAGCAGTTGCTTTAACACCTTTTACTACATCAGTTTCCCATTTGTACTGACCATGTGCGCCAAGGGTTAACCCTCCTGTAGAGTGATCTGCAGTAATAACTAAAATAGTATCTTCGTTTTTATCTACATAGGCTTTTGCTTTTTCGATTGATTTAGCAAAATCATCCATCTCAGCCATTGCACAGGCAATATCGTTAGAGTGACCACACCAATCAATTTGGCTGCCTTCAATCATCACAAAAAAGCCTTCTTTGTTTTGATTATCTAATAAACCAAGTGCTTTAGACGTTAACTGAGTAAGACGAGTTGGGTTTTCATCTAATGCAAAAGGTAAGCCTTTAGATGCGTATAAACCAATTGCAGGTATTTGTGTAATTTGCCCTAGGTTTTTAATGTCGTCGCCATATTGATAACCAGCGGCTTTAAATTCATCAACTAAATTACGGTCATCACGAATAAAGTATTTAGTACCGCCACCAAGCATTAAATCAACCGGTAATTTACCCGCAATTTTATTGTCGATGTAGTCATTGGCAATGTCATTATAATTATTACGTGATTCATTATGCGCCGCAAAACTTGCTGGAGTAGCGTGGTTAATTTGTGAAGTTGCTACAAGCGCTGTTGTCATACCGCGCTCTTTTGCTATTTCAAGCATGGTTTTAACTGACTTTTTGTCTGTATCTACTGCAATTGCGCCATTGTAACTTTTATGACCGCTACTGAGTGCTGTAGCACCTGCTGCGCTGTCTGTCACATAAGTATGGTCATCAGGGTAGGTACGAGCCATACCCTTTAAAATAGTGTCAAAAACCGTGCCTTCTACTTCTTTTGTTGCAGGGTCATCTTTAAAATAGCGATAAGCCGTGGTGTAAGCCGGACCCATGCCGTCACCAATCATATAAATTACATTTTTAGGTGCTGATTCTGCGTAAGCACCAGAAGCGGTGCATAAAAGCGCTAATAAGCTGATCTGTTTTTTCATGGTTGTGTACCTTATGAGTGTACCTTATTTAATAGCCGCTGATATTGTATACAGATAGTATGATAAATAAATGAATATCTAAGATATTTATAATTTGGGGTTATATGAATAGAATTGTAGTTAACGCTGTTAGTTCTATTTATTTAAACTATACTGGTTATAGCTTAACTACATATAATGCTATCACCTTTTAATTGTTTAAAAGGTATACAAAGCAAACATATTTAAAAAGATCAGCTTATTTTTTTTGTAATTAAACTTATGATATTGTTTAAATTTTATTTTATATTTTTTGCTTTCTTTAGATCATCAAGATAATTAAATAGCGAATTTTGCACCATTTTCTCGGTTAGTGGTCTGACAACTTGTATGCTATAAATAATGATGCCCTAAATTAATAAAGGACTTGCCGTGCAGCCATTTAATATTAAAACCAATAACTTGAATATTCATGGCTTAAAAGTAGGTTCTGGGGATGAAATAGTAATAGCGTTGCATGGTTGGTTAGATAACTGCCACAGTTTTATACCAATGTTAAGTAAAGCTAAGCCAAAGCACACTTGGTACTGTATTGATTTTGTGGGGCATGGTTTATCATCTAGGCGAAGTGATGATGCACATTATTATTTTGTTGATTATATTGATGATGTGTACCAACTTATTAATGCGCTTGGTGTTAAAAAAGTTCATTTAGTTGGACATTCGATGGGAGCCATGGTTGCAGGGCTTTTTGCTAGTTGCTTTGGTGATTATGTAAAATCTGTTACCTTTATTGAGGGGATTGGGTGTGTTACGACTCCTAGCGAAGGTGTATGTGAACAGCTAAAAAGTGCAGTATTAAATAGAGCGCGTTTAAAAAATAAGAAGCAGAGAGTTTATAAATCGAAAGAGCTTATTTATGAAGCACGTGCTCAAACAACTGATTTGAATAGTGAGCTTATTGCTCTTTTAATGCAGCGAAATATAAAATCGGTTTTAGATGGTTATACATTAACAACTGATCCAAAGCTTAAAAATCACTCAGGTTTTAGGTTTGATGAGGCGCAATGTATTGGTGCAATAAAAGATTTAATTGCACCGTGTCAATTAATTTTAGGTAGCGAAGGTTATTCGTTTGTAAAACAAAATCTGGCAAAGTATATTAGTTATTACAATAGCTTAAAGGTAATTAATGTAGATGGTGGGCACCACTGTCATATGCAAAGTAGTGAACACTGTTTTAAGCATATTCAAGACTTTATGCTGCAAAATGGTGCATGTTAATTGTAAGTTTACGTAAAATGTGGGATTATTCCTCCATTAGAGTATTTGCTCAATTGTTAAAGCGCCTTACTTAGATTAAGGTTAATAAAAATATAACTATAAACAGGGGCTAAGAGTGGAAAAAATTTGGCTTAAGCGCTACCCAGAAGGTATGCCTGAAACTATCGATCCTGAGCACTATGCCTCATTACTCGAAGTGTTTGAAAAAAGTTTTACCGACTACAAAGATTTACCCGCATTTACAAATATGGGTAAAACCTTGTCTTATGATGAAATTGATACTGCAACTAAAAAAGTTGCGTCTTATATTCAAAATGATTTAGGCCTTAAAAAATGTGACAAAGTGGCAGTTATGATGCCTAATTTGTTACAAACGCCTATTGCTATTTTAGGTATTTTACGTGCAGGCTGTGTTGTTGTTAATGTAAACCCACTCTACACAGTGCGTGAACTTGAGCACCAACTTAAAGATTCTGATACTTCAGCAATTTTTATATTGGCTAACTTTGCCGATACACTCGAAAAAGCGCTACCGCATACCGATGTTAAACATATTGTTGTTACCCAAGTAGGTGACATGATGGGTGGCATTAAAAAGCATGTTGTAAACTTTGTTGTTAAGTACATTAAAAAGATGGTGCCAAGCTACACTTTGCCAAATACCATAGATTTTTGCGACTTACTTAAAGCCGACGAAAATGCCTATGTACGCCCAGAGGTTAACTTAAGTGATTTAGCTTTTTTACAATATACCGGCGGAACAACGGGTGTATCTAAAGGCGCAATGTTAAGCCACGGTAATATGGTAGGTAATCTTGAGCAAGTTTCAGGATGTTTAGACCCAGTGCTTGAGCGCGGTAAAGAAGTGGTAATAACTGCGTTACCGCTTTACCATATTTTTGCATTAACGGCTAACTGCTTAACATTTATGAAGTACGGCGGATTAAATGTACTTATAACTAACCCACGCGACATGCCTGGTTTTATTAAAGAATTAAGTAAAGCTAAATTTACTGCTATTACGGGTGTAAACACTTTATTTAATGGTTTGTTAAACACGCCAGGATTTGCCGAACTTGATTTCAGTCATTTAAAAATGTCACTTGGTGGCGGTATGGCTGTACAACGCCCAGTTGCTGAAAAATGGCAAACAGTTACAAAATCTAAATTAATGGAAGGGTATGGTTTAACCGAGTGTTCTCCTTTAGTTACCGTTAGTCCTTATGACTTAACGGCATATAATGGCTCAATTGGTTTACCGGCTCCAAGTACCGAAATCAAATTAATTCTTGATAATGGCCAAGAAGCAGCAAAAGGTGAACCAGGAGAGCTTTGGGTTAAAGGCCCGCAAGTTATGCTTGGTTACTACAAACGCCCAGATGCAACCGCTGAGAGCTTACAAGATGGCTGGTTTGCTACCGGTGACATAGCAACTTATGACGACGAAGGTTTCTTTTATATAGTCGATCGTAAAAAAGATATGATTATTGTATCTGGCTTTAATGTTTTCCCTAATGAGATAGAAGAGGTAGTGGCTATGCACGAAGGTGTGCTTGAAGTTGCTGCTATTGGTATTCCTCACGATGTAAGTGGTGAACAAGTTAAAGTTTTTGTTGTTAAAAAAGACCCTTCTTTAACTGAAAAAGATATAATAAGTCACTGTCGTGATAATTTAACTAATTATAAGGTCCCAAAACTGGTAGAGTTTAGGGATGAGTTACCTAAAACTAACGTAGGTAAAATACTCCGAAGAGCCTTGAAAGATTAGCAACCTATAAAAAAGCCGACATATGTCGGCTTTTTTATTGTAGGAGATTAAGTGCAATACCAATTGATCGAAACCCAAAATCAACTGAACACTTTTGTTGAACAAATAAAAAATAAGCCTATTTTAGCTATTGATACTGAGTTTATGCGTCGTCGCACTTTGTATCCAGAAGTTGCACTTATCCAAGTTTTTGATGGTGAGCATTTAGCGCTTATCGATCCGTTAGCTGAGCTCTCATTATTCGATTTTTGGGAAATACTAAAAGATCCTAGTGTTTTAAAAGTACTGCATTCTCCTTCAGAAGATATTGAGGTTTTTCAAAAATACGCAGGCTTTGTTCCATCCCCACTTTTTGATACACAATTTGCGTTGCAGTTACTTGGGGAAGGTAACTGTATGGGCTTTGCCCTTATGGTAAAAGAGTTGCAAGGTATTGAAATAGATAAAAGTGAGTCACGCACTAACTGGCTGCAACGTCCGTTAACTAAAAAACAGTTAGATTATGCTGCTGCAGATACTTTTTACTTATTGCCGTGTTTCGAGCTGATTATAGAGCGTATTAATGCCGCTGGGTTCTTTGACATTGTAATAAACGAGAGTGAGCTGATAGCTAAAAAACGTGCGTTTCAAACACCAGACGAGCTTTTATATAAAGATATTAAAAATGCATGGCAACTCAAACCGCACGAACTTGCGGTTTTAAAAGAACTTGCTGTATGGCGCAGAAACAAAGCCATTAAGAAAAATTTAGCGCTAAATTTTGTGTTAAAAGAACATAACATGACTGAAATTGCCAAACGTGGTCCTTCAAGTTTAAATGCTCTACGTCAAATTCCAGGAGTTGAAGCTATTGAAGTTAATCGCTCTGGTGTAGATATAATCAAGTGTATTGAAGTTGCCAAAGCAGTACCAGATGCTGAGCATCCTGAAGTACTTAAGCGCTTAATTGATTTTCCTACTTATAAAAAAGTAGCCAAAGATATTAAACAAAAGATCACTAAAGTCGCTAAAGAGCACAATATACCAGAAGACGTTATGGCCTCTAAAAAGCAAATTAATCAATTGATTAGTTGGAATTGGAAGTTAACTAATGAGCAAAAACAAAGCCATATTAAGCCTGATTTATTAAGCTCTTGGCGCTATAACTATGTTAAAGACGCTTTAAAAGAATGGGATGTTTGATCGTATTTAAGTCTCTAAGGTTAGCTTACATAGATAACTTACTTAATAGTGTATTGAGCTAACAGGTATAAATACTAAGCTATTATAAGTGCACCTATTATTGGGAGGCAGTTATAATAGCTTTATTAATTTATTTGCTATTCATTTAGTGGTGTTTTTTATATACCACTGTTATTAAAGTGCTTTTTATGAAAGTTGAAACAATAAAACGTAAACTATTAGAACTATGTAAACCAGCTTGGATACTAGCTATTTTGGTTGCTTTTAATGGTTACTGGCTAATTAAACCTGTTGTTGCACGTATGCTCGAAATGCTACCGGGTGTATCAAACTGGTCGCTCGATTGGTTAAATTTAATTGATAAAATAGGAATAACAGAACTACCGCGCTTTATTTTAGGTGCAGGCTTAATAATAATGTCGGTTGGCTTAGCTTTAAAAGCACGTTTAGCGTGGGCTTTTTCACTGATACTATTAATAGTGGTCGCGGTTATTAGTATTTCATCGTCAAGCTCTGGGCTAATATTATTGTCTTACACTATGGTTGTGAGCATGTTACTACTCGTATACTGGAAAAGCTTTGATGGCTCTAGTATTACCGCAGGTAGTTTGTTTGCTCTAACCAGTACAGGCGCATTAATGCTTTATGCTGTGTTTGGCACTTTGTATTTAGGCAGCGAGTTTAGTACCCCTATCACCGATTTACCCACTGCATTTTACTTTTCTATTGTGAGCATGTCGACGGTAGGCTATGGCGATCTTTACCCTGTAACGTCTACAGCGCGATTATTTACCGCATCAATTATTGTTATGGGTATTACCGTTTTTGCTACTTCGATCAGTGCTATTATAGGCCCTGTGATTGGTGGTAATCTTAAAAAAATTGTTAAAGGTAGGATTTCGAACGTAATGAGAAAAAATCATTTTATTATTTTAGGTATTTCACCCACCGCACACAGTGTTTATGCCGGTTTGGTAGAGCGTGGCGATGCAGTTACTTTAGTGTGCCCAACTGGGTCTGAACACGAATATCCGGTAGATGCAGACATTGTTTATGGCGACTCAAGCTCAGCCGATATCTTAATCGAAGCGGGCGCTAAAAAGGCAAATTATATTTTAGCGTTACGTAATGATGATGCTGAAAATGCGTTTAGTATTTTAGCGGCTAAAGAAGTTGCTGGCGAGGACACCAAAACAATTGCTTTGGTTAATTCAAGTAAACATATTCCGCAAATTAAGCGCGTAAAACCTGACGTGGTATTTTCATTGCAACTACTCGGTAGTGAGCTGCTAGTGAGAACGCTAAAGGGTGAGACTATTGATAATAAATTGATCACTAAATTGTTCTTTGGTGATGCAGAATAAGCTCGGCTAATTACGGCAATGCTTAACTATTTATATAATAACCTTAAGTGTTAACTAAACTAGTTAACTTCAAGTTGAAATATAAGAGCTTAAATAACTCTCTTATTTTAATTTTAGGGTGAAGCTAAAAAGTAAAATTGTTAAACATAAAAAAGCCGTTCACTTTAATGAACGGCTTTTTTGCGAGCAGTAATTTAATGCTTAATTACTGCCTTATACTTTTGGCTCTTCGTCAGGTAAGGTTACGTTTAGCTCAAGCACAGCTAAGTCATCTTCGTTCTGATCAAATTGAACTTGGACTGCGTCACTGTTCACGTTAACGTATTTACGGATCACATCTAAAATATCTTGTTTTAATTGTGGTAAGTAATCAGGCGTTCCTCGTTGAGAACGTTCGTGCGCGACTATGATCTGCAATCGCTCTTTTGCTAATGACGCACTGTTTTTCTTTTCTGAGCGGAAGTAGTCAAGTAAAGACACGTTAACCTCCAAATATCCGTTTGAATAAACCTTTTTTCTCTACATCTAAGAAGCGAAAGTCGACAGTCTCACCTAGTAAGCGGCTAATCGCATCTGCATAAGCTTGGCCTGCATCAGATTCTGTATCCAATATAACAGGTTGGCCTGAGTTTGAAGCACTTAATACCGCTTGCGATTCAGGAATAACCCCTAATAATGGGATTGACAGAATATCTTGCACATCTTCTACCGATAGCATTTCACCTTTTTCAACACGACCAGGGTTATAGCGTGTTAATAGTAAGTGTTCTTTAATATTTTCTAGGCCTTCTTCAGCACGTTTTGATTTGCTGTGTAAAATACCTAAAATACGATCTGAATCTCGAACTGACGACACTTCTGGGTTTGTTGTTACAATTGCTTCATCAGCAAAGTACATCGCCATCATAGCGCCAGCTTCAATACCTGCTGGTGAATCACATACTATGTAATCAAAGTCTTCTTTTAGTTCATTTAGTACGCGTTCAACACCTTCACGTGTTAAAGCATCTTTATCACGAGTTTGTGAAGCAGGTAGTAAAAATAATTTATCTACACGTTTATCTTTAATAAGCGCTTGGTTAAGGTTTGCCTCACCATTAATTACATTTACAAAGTCATAAACAACGCGGCGTTCACAACCCATAATTAAATCTAAGTTACGTAAACCAATATCAAAGTCGATAATAACTGTTTTATAGCCTTTTAACGCTAAGCCTGTGCCAATTGCAGCACTTGATGTTGTTTTACCAACACCGCCTTTACCTGAGGTAACGACAATTACTTTTGCCATGAGATTTATCCTTTAACCAAAGCTGAAATTTCTAATGATTCGTCTTTTTGTTGTATTTGCACTGCATTTCCCCAATGTTCACCTTGTAGCGAATCACTGATCCAGTAATTACCATCTATTGAAACCAGCTCGGCTTCAAGTTTTTGGCAAAAAATGTGTGCTTCTTTAAAACCTTTTGCGCCAGCAATAGCGCGACCGCGTAGCGTGCCATAAATATGCACATTCCCATCGGCAATGACCTCCGCACCATGGCTAACTGCGCCAAGTACTATCAAATCTCTATCTTTTGCATAAACTTGTTGTCCAGAGCGAACTGTACCGCTGATAATTTGCGCTGGTAAATGCACCGTTTTTTCTACAATCGATGTATTGGGCTCTTGTTTAACAGGTTCGCTCTTAACGTCTTGTGAATAATTTAAAACAGATAAGCCAGCAGCCTTTGCTTGAGTATGTTGCTCATCTGAGCCATTACACACACCAACCGCATTAAAACTCATTCGCTCGATTAATGATTTTAAGTGAACAAAATCAAGTGAACTGTTTTTAATTTCTATTAAATTAACGACAATAGGCGCACCCTCAAAAAACTTAGGGGCCTGGGCTATTTTTACATACAGTTGTTCTGCTAAAAGGTTTATATCAGTACTATAAAGATGCAAAACTGATAACGTAAAAAGATTCCCTTTTAACTCAAAAATTTGGTCCGACATACACGCTCAATTGATTTGTCTGATTAGAAATTAATTTTAGATAAACGTAGGCTGAATAGGGCCTTTATTGAAATTTCTAATCTAATTTTTCTAACTTATTATTACTCTCATGTTATAGTGTGCGGCATTGTTAAGCAAGAATTTATAGGGCCATAATGCTCACTGCAGTATATAAAAGTAAGAAAAAAGCGGATACGTTCTTATTTGTTGAAAAAAGAGATGATTTTAGTAAAGTTCCGGAACCTTTGATGACCATGTTTGGTCAACCTGTTTATGTGATGATCATCAATTTAGCAAAACGTGAGCATTTAGGTGGGGCAGATTTAGAAACTGTAAAAGCAGCGTTATCAAATCCTGATAAAGGCTACTACTTACAAATTCCACCACCTGAGCAAAATTTGCTAAGCCAATTAAGAAAAGACAATGGAGTTGATAGTGATTAAAAAACTTATCGTTATATTATGTGGTGTATGTTTAAGCTCACCTGTTATGGCAAAAACTCAGGCTGAATTTCAAGATTATTTAGCGAATTTAAAGCAAGAAGCTATCGCAAAAGGTTACGAAGCCAAACTTATTGACGATGCGTTTGCAACAGCAACGTATAAAGAAAAAGTGGTTTCGGCTGACAAAAACCAGCCAGAAGTAAAAGAAACCCTTGAAACGTATTTACCAAAACGTGTACCACAATGGAAAATTGACCGCGCACGTAAGCTTTACGCAGAAAACAAAGAGGTACTTGAAAAAGTAGCGAAAGAGTTTGGCGTACAAGCACGCTTTATAGTCGCGCTTTGGGGGCTTGAAAGTAACTTTGGTACAATTCAAGGCGGTCATAACGTTATTTCATCATTAGTGACACTTGCTTTTGATGGACGCCGAGAAGCACTCTATAAGCGCCAACTTTGGGCTGCACTGGATATTTTAAAGTCGGGCCACATAACGCTTGATAAATTTAAAGGCTCTTGGGCAGGCGCAATGGGGCAAACGCAATTTATGCCTACCTCTTTTAATGCTTACGCGGTTGATTACAATAACGATGGTCGTAAAGATATTTGGACTACAAAAGAAGATGCTTTTGCCTCAATTGCTAATTATCTAAAACAAGAAGGCTGGAATGACTCTCTTACGTGGGGTCGCCAAGTTCAGTTACCTGAAAACTTTGATAGTAAATACGTTTTAGTGCGTGGTACCAAAACTCGCAAGCAGTGGTTAGAATATTGGAATGACTCAGAGCGCTCATTAGCTGATTGGCAAGCACTGGGTGTTCGTAAAGCTGATGGTTCTGATTTACCTAATGTAGACGTACGTGCTGCGCTGGTTATGCCTGATGATATAAATGGCCGTATGTACTTAGCGTACGATAACTACAAAGTGTTTATGCATTGGAATCGCTCGTATTACTTTGCTACTAGTGTAGGTTACTTGTCGGATAGAATTGGTTATCCAAAAATCTAATTTTTAAAATATACCTATAAATAAAGCCGCAATTGCGGCTTTATTCTTTTTTGAATATCTTTTCTTTTAGGTCAATAACTTTACCAATTCCAGAACCTAGCTTCATTAGCTTATTAAGTTGCTCTGGCGTTAAACGCTGTAGTTCTGATGACCATTTAGTGACAGTTTCAAGTAGGTTGTGAATCTCACCCATTTGTTTTTGTGCATAAAGCTCATCGTCGTTACTGGCTTCGTCTAATAAGTTATCGCGTAGTAGCGTTAAGGTGGGCTCAATTTCACGCTTTTTACGTTCTTCAAATACGCGATTTGCCATATCCCAAATATCGCCAGCAGGGGCGTAGTACTCTTTACGATCGCCAGGAATATGCTGTACTTTAATTAACTGCCACGATTGCAGCTCTTTAATGCCCATACTTACATTACCGCGAGAAATACTAAGCGCATCTGCAATTTCATTAGCTGTCATTGGGTTTTTAGTAATAATCAGCAAACCACACATTTGTCCGATAGTACGATTGAATCCCCAGCGGCTGCCCATCTCACCACAATGCATTACAAAGGCAAAATTCTTTTCGGATAAACTCATAGCTTAGTAACTTTCAGTAATTTCAGAAAGTAAATGCTAGCACGCTCATTTTGGATAGCAAGTTCTTAGCCATTTTATAAATTGATTTTAACGACTAAAGTATAATTTAGATTAATATTTATACATCTATATTGGGATATGTTGTACACAACAATACGTAAATAAATCCTTATTTTTAATTTTTTCACATACGATGGAATGACTATGAAAGCTGCAATTAATAATGAATACAAAGGTAAATTAGAAATAACAGACCTACCAATTCCTGAGGTGGGAATAAACGATGTTTTAGTAAAAATAGCGGCCTGTGGCGTTTGCCATACCGATTTACATGCCTGTCATGGGGATTGGCCAGTAAAACCAAAAATGCCATTAGTACCAGGGCACGAAGGTGTCGGTGTTATCGAAAAAGTCGGAAGCAACATTAAGCACTTAGAAGTTGGCGATAGAGTCGGTATTCCTTGGCTCTATAGTGCATGTGGGCACTGTGAGTTTTGCCTAGATGGCAAAGAAACACTGTGTTTATCGCAGCACAATACGGGCTATTCTATTGATGGTAGTTATGCAGAATATTGTTTAGCGCATGGCGACTACGTTGTAAAAATACCTCAGGGATTAGGCTTTTCTGAGGCTGCTCCATTATTTTGTGCAGGTGTTACAACCTATAAAGCATTAAAAGTATCTGGTGCTAAACCAGGGCAGTGGGTTGCTATTGTTGGTGTAGGCGGGCTTGGGCACTTGGCCGTGCAATATGCTAAAGCAATGGGTTTTAATGTAATAGCTGTTGATACAGGCAAAGAAAAACTCGCGCTTGCTAAAGAGCTAGGCGCAGATATCACCCTCGATTTTAAAGAGGTGGTTCCAAGCGAAGCTATTTTTGAACAAGTCGGTGGCGCGCATGGTGTTGTGTGTACTGCAGTGTCTAAAGCTGGGTTTGAACAAGCCTATAAAAGTGTACGCCGTGGCGGTAAATGCGTATTAGTGGGATTACCTCCAGAGGATATGCCACTTCCTATTTTTGATACTGTGCTTAATGGCGTTTCAGTAGTTGGCTCTATTGTTGGTACACGTAAAGATTTGCAAGAATGCTTGGAATTTGCAGCGCAAGGTAAAGTAAAAGCGATTATTGAAGAAAAACGCTTAGAGGACATTAACGAAATTTTTGATGATATGCTCAAAGGTGAAATTAACGGTCGCATAGTGGTTACTATTTAATTTAGATTAAGCGTTTATAAAACACAAAAAAGCACGGCTTCTAAATTAGAAAACCGTGCTTTTTAAGTATTTAACTAACCTGAGCGCTGAAAATAGCTGCTTGAGATAGATTTATTATCCAGAGTTCAGGTTAGCTAGTTAAAGTGTGTAACTAAAACTTAGTTTTGCATTACGCTCTTCCCCTGGCATACCACCTAAAAACATCGCTTTTGAGTAATACTTTTTGTTGAACAAGTTATTTAAGTTTAACTGCATATGCCATTTATCAGTTGTATACGATACAGCTGTATCGTAAGTTGTGTAACTTGGTACATAACCATCAGGAATCGAAAACGAACTTGAATTAGTACTTCTGTTATCTAGGTAGTGTTTAGAAATCTGTGTCATTTCAGTATTATTAAGAAAACAGGAGTGACACATGACTCAATCTTTCGATTTCAACAAAGCATTAGCTGAACTTCAGGCTGGTAAAGGTCTTAC